>JAZQCR010000086.1:0-16590 GCA_045546375.1 Eubacteriales bacterium
TCCAAACAGCGTGTGGTGAAGGTATGGCGCAGGGTATGAAAGTTTGCGTTTTCAATACCTGCGTTTTTTAATATTTCTTTATAGTATTGATAGTAACGACGTGGTTCGATAGCCTGGTTATTTGAATTAGAGAACAAAAAATCATTTTCGCTATGTACAAATCCATTATTCTCTTTCCATTGTAACCGCTTTTCCATGTATTCGGTAAGTTCTGTAAAAAGACTATCAAACAAATAAACATATCGCACTGATGTTGAGGTTTTCGGAGGAGATACAGTCAAGGTACTTGAGGGGCCTTCTGAATGATTAAAATTATGTTGTCGATTTAATTGTTTGTTTATAGCAAGACGCTTGTTTGTGCGATCGACATCAATCCATTTTAAAGCGAGCAATTCGCCTTTTCTTATTCCGGTGCATGCGGCAATAATTACTGAAAACATAATTGGTTTGTCGTATTCTCTAACTGCTTTAATGAGATTGCTTTGCTCATCTATAGTAAATGAACGAGTAGAGGAGGGGATATCACGAGTAATGTTTGTACCAAGAACAGGATTCCTTGTGACTATGTTATTGCGGATTGCATAATTGAAAACCATAGAAAGAAAGTTTCTCACGTTTTTTATCATACCGGGTTTTAATGGGTTTTGTCCATCATAGGTTCTCAAATTAGATAGGTGTGTTTGGATCATGATATTATTTATTTCGTTTAGCTTCTTGTCACCAATTCCTTTTAAATGATATTTAACAATCGTTAAGTACGATGAATAGGTGTTTCCTCTAACGTTTTGTTTTGAATATGTTTCTACGCAGAGCGCTGCCCAATCCTTCAGCTTCATTTCTGCAGATATGATGTCGATTCCATTTAGAGTTGCTTCTTGCAGCTGTCTGATTTTACATACAAGCTTTTCCTGAGCCTCCTTCTTGGTTTTTCCGTATATGCAATAAGTGTGACCCTTGTGTCTAACTTGCACATACCATCGATTGTCTTTGCGCTTTTGAATTTTGTATTCGTTTGGTTTTTTCATTACTTGAAATCCTTTCTGTTTTTATTTTAATTATACAAAACAGATAAGAAAGGATTTTCTAAGAAAAAACAAAATATTTACGTTTACCTCTTGACGATTAGCTAAAAATCGATCATTACATATATACGAGAATTTTTTATATGCGGTGCTATTTTCGTGTTAAGAAAGATGGTGTCTGCATGATATATGAAGGGGGAATTAAAGAAATTAAAAGAAAAGGAGGTAATGATATGGCTGGAAATAAGACCGAAAGCTTGTTTTATTCTGCTGAAGAAGTTAGCAAAATGATGGGTCTGTGTAAAACCAAAGGATACGCTTTTCTTGATAAGACCATGGCTGTAGGGAAACCGTTTGTCATAATTCGTGTCGATAAGTTGTATAGGATACCAAAAGAGTCTTTTGATTCGTGGATCAAGCAGCTTAATCAAGCTGCTCAAGATTGACTATATTGGCTTAATTCTATACAAAAATTGGAAAGGATACTCCGTTATGCCGAGAAAGAAGAAAATTCCTCGCAATGATTTGGGTATCCCCGAATATGAAATGGAATCTTTGGCGCGAATACTGCTGCCTATTATGCAGGAGTATCTTGCATCAGAAGAAGGAAAGCGCGATTATGCAGAATGGAAAGCACGCAAGAAAGACAGCGCACAGAATGCCACCAATAAGGAAACACCGAATGAGCTAAATTAACAATATAAACTAAGGGATGCCCAAAAACACAAAGCCGCAGGCGAATTTACGTCTGCGGCTTTGTGTTTTTTATGTATACCGCAAAATAATATGTTTGACATATAGGATATCTGGGAAATAGTCGATATTTATGGTATAATATAGAAAAAACTAACTATATGTTTTATTTATGAACAATAAGGGCTCTATTATTGCTCTTGTTTTATATACTTTTGGTTATATCTTGAATATCAAAATTTAAAGGAGATTTTGAAAATGAAAAAATATATTTACGGTAATTATGATGCACAAATAGTTCCCCATATTGAGATCAATGAATTCCACACACTTTCTGTATTTTTGGGCGCATATTTAGTTTATTCCGGCAAGCCAGAATATAAAAGTTTTAGTCAATTTGTTGATGAGACTAAATTGGTTTCTGAGATGAATAACGATGTATGTTATTGGTCATATATAAATAAAGCACACCGATTTATCAGAGACAGACTCTTAACAAAAGAATCTTGCTCAAAATACAACGTATCACGTAGGCAAATTCGTAAATTAGGCTATTCGGGTCATATGTCTCCAAGAATGTATCCTTTGAGTGGTAATGATATTCAAAATGAGATGTTCGACTTTGTTTTCAATAATGCATCGCTTGAACAGGTAAAAGAAAAGTATTTAGATTATATATATTCTAAGTGGATGTTAGAAAATAACACAAGAAGTTTTTTTACATCAGAAGGCGGAGAAAAGGCAACAGAGAATACATTCATTAAGTTTTTGGATTTTCAGTATAAACTTTTGTCCCAAAAAGGAAAACACATTCTTAAAGACTTAAGTGCTAATAATACTTACGAACTTTTGCAAAAGCAAATAGAAGAGAGGAGGCAAGTATAATGCCTGGTAGCAAAACATATACTTCGAATAAAGTAAATGAATTGTTGGAGTCAGAGTTTTTGACTAGTATAAATGGTTTAGAGAAAAGCCGAATAAAAAATATATCTAAAATATTTTTCGAAGAGACTCTGAAAGTAATTTTATCCTTACTTGTTACAACAATAATCGGTGCTTATTCTAATATAACTAACAAAGAAACAGGTGATTTGGAATATAGCTTGAAAATTATAGCCATAGGTTTAGCGATTTTCCTTGGAGCATATTTGCTCCTTAATGGTTTGCATTTGATAGCAAAGTGGCTATTTCATGCGGTGTTTAATAAAAGGATTCTTCGATCAGAAAAGAAGAAAGCATTTTGGACATTCCACAAACGAATCATTAATCACATTTACCTGGGAATTAGTTTCGAAAATAAATATAATGAATATCTTCGTCATTCAAGTGAAAATGAGAACGATTTGAATTTTGATTTAGCGATGAATTATTTGTCACAAGCGGTTCATTATTTTGAAATAGCAGAAAATGAACTTGATGACTTGATACCAGATACGGTTTCAAGTAATAAAAGACCAATAAAAGACGCCAATTTTTTAGCACACGTTGGATATCCTTTATTGAATGTTTCTCTTGTTTCAGCGCAAAGAAGTCTAAATAGATTATTTGAAAGTAAAGACAAATTGGAGGAAATAATTAATAAAGTTCAAGCCAGAGCTAATGTTGAAGCAATTAAAACTGGATATTTATACTCTGAGGTCGCTTTGTTTGATGAAATCTATTCATATACAGGAAAGTACAATCAATTTTTAGAGAGAACCTTGTTCTTTCAAGAAACATACAATAACAACCAGAAAAACAAGAAGAATTAATTATGCTTAAATAGAAAGACGCAGGCGAATTTTTGCCTGCGGCTTTCGTGCGCTTATTAACCGTCGAAGTTTTCATACTCCGACATAAAGCAAAATAGCCCGAACATCTTACCAACGGTAAAGAGGTTCAAGCTATTAAGACTTGGTGCAGGTGACAGGAATCGAACCTGCACGTCGGAGACACCAGATCCTAAATCTGGCGCGTCTGCCAGTTCCGCCACACCTGCGTGGCTATTATGTTACCACAAAATCCTTCTTTTGTCAATTATATTACAGTGATATTTTGTTGACATTAGTGCTCTTTAATGGTAGAATAACATATATTAAGAGGTGATGAGAATGAACATTTGGCACGATATGGACCCGAAGAGGATAACGACGGATAAGTTTTCAGCAGTCGTTGAGATCTCCAAGGGAAGTAAAAATAAATACGAGCTTGACAAGGATACGGGATTACTTAAGTTAGACAGAGTATTATATACGTCTACCCATTATCCTGCGAACTATGGTTTTATCCCTTGTACGCTGTCCCTTGACGGCGACCCGCTTGACGTGCTGATAGTTTGCCAGGAAAACATCCTTCCTATGACTATTGTCGACTGCAAGCCTATCGGTGTGCTCAACATGATCGACTGCGATGAGGAGGACGAGAAGATAATCGCCGTTCCGATTGGGGACCCTGCTATGAACTGGTACTCTGATATCGATCAGCTCCCACAGCACACAAGGGAAGAGATAACACATTTCTTCGAGGTGTATAAGTCACTTGAGGGCAAGACTACGGCAGTACATACCGTGGGCGGTGTTGCCGTTGCAAAGGACGTTATCGACCGTTCTATCAAGCAGTATAAGAAATATATGAAAAAACAGCAAAAAACCCTTGACAAATAAGAATTGTTATGTTATCATAAAAGCACCTCGTTTGAGAGGTGTTTTTTTTGCGTGTAAAAATCGCAGCCTTCATTCGAGGGAGGTTAACACGGAGTGTTTAACTCCAATTTTATCAGGAGGTACCGAAATGAGAGTCAAAATTACCTTAGCATGCACTGAGTGCAAGCAGCGGAACTACGACACCAAGAAGAACAAGAAGAATGATCCTGATCGTCTTGAGATGAACAAGTATTGCCGCTTCTGCCGCAAGCACACTCTTCACAAGGAAACCAAGTAAGGAGGACGAGATGGCAGAGAAGACTAAGAAGCCTTCGTTATGGGCTCGCATTAAGCAATTCTTTAAGGACTTCAAGAGTGAGACTAAGAAGATCACTTGGTTCAGCCGTGAGCAGACTATTAAGAGTACTGTTGTCGTGCTGGTCGTCGTTATCGCATTTGCGGTTGTTATCGGTCTGCTGGATTACCTGTTCGGAACAGGCATCAGCAAGCTCGGTGGCATCCTTGCGTAAGGTGAACACATGAACGAAGAGAGTTTTACCAATTTAGGTCCGAGATGGTATGTGGTACATACCTATGCGGGTTATGAGAACAAGGTAAAGACAAACCTTGAGAAGATCATCGATAACCGTAATCTCCACGATATGATAATGGAGGTGCAGATCCCCGTTGAGATCACCGTTGACGGTACCGGCGAGGATGCAAAGGAAGTCGAGAGCAAGGTCTTCCCCAGTTACGTACTTGTTAAGATGTGTATGACCGATGCCACCTGGCACGTTGTCAGAAACATCACGGGTGTAACGGGCTTTGTCGGACCCGGATCCCGTCCCGTTCCGCTTTCGGACGAAGAGGTCGCCGCTATCGGTGTTGAGACCAAGGTCATTACCCTTGGATTTGACGTTGGCGATAGTGTCAAGATCGTTTCCGGCGCACTTGCCGGCTTCAACGGAGTTGTTCAGTCCA
Organism: Eubacteriales bacterium; assembly: GCA_045546375.1. Taxonomy (GTDB): domain Bacteria; phylum Bacillota; class Clostridia; order Oscillospirales; family CAG-272; genus CAKSEI01. Next base: position 5,318 of record JAZQCR010000086.1, read on the forward strand.
TCTCCGATGATAAGAAGAAGATCAACGTACTTGCTTCTATGTTTGGACGCGAGACACCTGTCGAGCTGTCTGCAGAGGACGTACAAAAGGTCGAGGACTGATTAATTAGGTTATTTAACCCATGTGCGTAAGCACAAATGTGGGAGGGAGTAAAATTTACTAATGCTCCCGCCTTTACAACCACATAGGAGGTAAATTTAAAATGGCAAAGAAGATTCAAGGCTATATCAAGCTTCAGCTGGAGGCCGGAAAGGCTACTCCTGCTCCCCCCGTAGGACCTGCACTTGGTCAGTACGGTGTTTCCATCCCCAACTTCACTAAGGAGTTCAATGAGAGAAGCAAGAACCAGATGGGTTACATCATTCCTGTCGTGATCACTGTTTACGCAGACCGTTCTTTCTCCTTCATTACCAAGACTCCTCCCGCAGCAGTTCTTATCAAGAAGGCTGCAGGCATTGATTCCGGTTCAGGCGTACCTAACAAGACTAAGGTAGCAAGCCTTACTAAGGATCAGGTTAAGCAGATCGCAGAGACTAAGATGCCCGACTTAAACGCAGGTTCCATTGAGGCAGCTATGAGCATGGTTGCAGGTACCGCACGTAGCATGGGCGTAACCGTAGAGGAATAAGGAGGGAAGAGAAATGTCCGGAAAGAAGTATTCTGATAGCATTAAGATGCTTGAAAAGACCAAGCTGTACGATCCCGCCGAGGCTCTCGAGCTGGTATGCGCTACCGCTAAGGCAAAGTTTGACGAGACTATTGAAATTCACGTTCGTCTGGGTGTTGACTCCCGTCACGCTGACCAGCAGGTCAGAGGTGCAGTAGTTCTGCCCAACGGTACAGGTAAGACTGTACGTACCCTTGTTTTCGCTAAGGGCGACAAGGCCAAGGAGGCTGAGGAAGCAGGCTCTGTTTATGTTGGCGCTGAGGATATGATGGAGAAGATCCAGAAGGAAAACTGGTTCGACTTTGACATCATCATCGCTACTCCCGATATGATGGGTATCGTAGGTCGTCTTGGTAAGATCCTCGGTCCTAAGGGTTTAATGCCTAACCCCAAGGCAGGTACCGTTACTATGGACGTTGCTAAGGCTGTTGCTGAGGCAAAGGCAGGTAAGATCGAGTACCGTCTTGATAAGACTAACATCATCCACTGCCCCGTTGGTAAGGCTTCCTTCGGCGCAGAGAAGCTTGGTGAAAACTTAAACACTCTGATGGATGCTATCATCAAGGCTAAGCCTGCCGCTGCAAAGGGTCAGTACATTAAGAGTTGCGTTATCGCATCTACCATGGGCCCCGGCATCAAGATCAATTCCGCAAAGTTCTAATTTTTACAGGGCTTACCTATACGGTAAGCCCTGCCATTTTTTACTATGAAAAAATTTAAGATTGCTTTATTTGCTTTAATTATTGTCCGTATACTACTGTCTATAATCATATCTCCCGCAGTAGGAGCATACGGTGCTTATGCCGAGGCGGCTATTCTTGTCATTTTCACTGCTGGGTGCGCCTTTGTTTGCTATAAATTACGAGATGTCGTAGCTGAAGGTGATACGCCTACGATGATAGCACAGTTGTCTACTACGGTCACTTTTTCCGGGCTTTTACTGCTGTCGCATCCCTTCGGATATCTCTTGGGCGCACTATTGCCTGTGCTTACCTATAGGACTAACATTTTATCCAGGTTAGAGGACAGTTTCGCCGTTATTTATCTCTTTATCCCATTGGCTATAGCGCTTTTATTCGCCTCTGTTGCTGTCGTTAAAATGTGTAGCATGAGCCTTGCCTTTAAGCAGATACTTTTCGGAGGGGTGATATTTGCTCTTATTAGTATGTCTGTGCAGAACTTCATCTATGATTTCGTATTCGGATGCTTTATTTATACGTTTCTCATCAGATACGGCTCCGTTATTGTCTGCGGTGTGTATATTACCATTTATAAGCTGTTTTGGATGATATTAGAATTTGTAAAATATGAATTTATCGGCGACTCAGCTACCAACATATTCGCAGAGATACCTAATGTTTTAGGTATGGTTTTCCTCTTCGGTTCAGTATTACTGATAGGAATCTATCTTGATCTCCGCTTTGATGTTTATAAGAGAAAAATGCCGATGTTAACAGCATTTGCTATACCGGCATCTGCGGTTATGGGTATATCCGGTTACTATATACTTAATTATTTTGGTAGATAAAAAGGATGCACAGATGTGCATCCTTTCTTTTACAGTGTTAACAGTTTATCAGCGAGTGTATCTATTTCTATTTCTTGCTGAGTGCTGTTGGTCATATCCTTTAGCTGCCATTTTCGCTCTCAATCTGGTTCACCGAGGATGATAATGTGTGTTGACCTACGGCCGCCGAGGATGGCGACTGCTTTGCGCTATTCTTATCACAGATAATAGCTGCTGTAAACTGTAAAATGAATATAAAACTAAGCGTTTTCTGTCAAGACAAATACTCATACTTGTGCTACAATGACATCACAAACATACAGCTGAATGTTAGAATAAAAGATCAGGAGGGCTATTCATGGAAAATAGCGAGCTAATTACAAAAGCATTGAAATATATAAGATCAGAAAACCAAAAAAGTGATATCACTATTGCTGATGTAGCAACCCATGCGGGTTTTTCTACTGATTACTTTAATCGTGTTTTCTTTGCACATACCGGATTTAATATTATGGAATACGTTAGATTTTGCCGATTAAAAAAAGCAGCTAAGCTTTTACGGTTAACAAATAACGATATTATTGATATAGCTTTTGATTGCGGATATGAAGCACACGAGAGCTTTTCAAGAGCTTTCAAAAGCCAATATGATATGTCACCGAGCGAATACAGAAAGAAGTATGATAAAGTAGAAGCATTTTACGGCGATTTTTATGATGAAACGATAGGCGCAAGACTCTTGCATGAATTCAAAAATTTCAAAATTGCTGATAGCGATGAAGTGATTGACTATTTGTTGGAAACCGATGCGCTTCGCTACGGATATATCGCTGTTTGTTTCCGCGTCAACGGTGGTGTGGCACTATATAATGGTGAAGATTTCAGAGACGGGTTCATTTGGTTTACAGAGTGGGATAATCGCTTTGAAGGAGAGATCATTTGCGACGATTGGGATCGAATTGCCGAATATAAAAAGATCTTTCATGATCAAAGGTTTAACATGGTTCTGTATTCTTTGAAAACCGATGAAGAAATTATAGAAGAATTTTCAAAACGTGGAGTAACAGTTGGAAACATTAATCGTCGGCAGAGTAATATCTATACTGGTGAACCATACGAGCTCTCTAAAATTGAAGATGTTTATATGCGGATCATAAAATACGAGGATATTGGACTTGTAGAAAAATTCTTTTCTGAAAGATATCCGAACAGAGGAAGTAATTCTCCGAGACTGAAGCATTTGAAGCATGAGCTTCATCAAAGAGACATTTTGGGTAACACAGTACACTCCGTATTTATGTTCGGACTTTTCAAAGGCAACAGCTTAATCGGAATAAGTGATGGAGGATTGCAAAATGTGCATGGATTTACCATAAATAATTGTGTTGTAACTTCCATTCTGCCCGAATACGAAAACGAAGAACTTTATCAATACGCATTCAAGTTTGTAACAAATGCTGCCCTCGAAAACGGTTCATTGCCGGTTGACGATATACAAACGCCTAATACACCGTCAGAGAACAAAAGCGGTGATTTCAATTCCACAGACCTCGGCTATCAAACGATTACAAACATCTGTATCTTGAAATAACCCACGCCCCGCCTCGTGCGGGGCTTCTCTTCATTTGCTGATAATGAAAAAGCCACCACGAAAACGTGATGGCTAAATTAAATTTTACCGGTAATTTTACAGTGACTTAGTGATAATTTTATAGTGCTAATATTTTGTCTGCAAGGGTTTCGATATCGACCTCTTCCTGCGTGCTGTTGGTCATATCCTTTAGCTGAGCCTTACCGCTCTCGATCTCGGTGTCACCGAGAATGAGGGTGTAGTGGGCGCCGATCTTATCTGCGTACTTCATCTGAGCCTTAAGGCTTCTTCCGACCAGATCGTATTCCGCCGGGATACCGGCAGCTTTAAGCTGAGCAGTGATCTCTGCCGCCTTTACAGTAGCATCGCGACCCATAGGGGCGATATAGAGCAGGGGGGATTTATCTTCAGCGATCTCTACTCCCGCTTCTTTAAGGGCCATAACTAATCGTGTTATACCGGTTGCAAAGCCTACACCGGGCAGGGCAGGGCCTCCTATATCCTTGGTAAGACCGTCATAACGGCCACCGCCGAGAATAGTTGACTGTGCACCTATATCCGAGCAGATGAATTCAAAAACGGTTCTTGAATAGTAGTCAAGACCTCTTACTATCTTGGGGTCGATGATATACTCAATTCCCATGGCGTCTAAGGTATCTGTGAGCAGGTCCATATGTGCTCTGCACTCATCACACAGATAATCTATAGTCTTGGGCGCTCCGTCTGCGATCTCCTTGCATATAGGACTCTTACAGTCGAGGATACGAAGGGGATTAGACTCAAGGCGCGTCTTACAGGTATCGCATAACTCATCGGACTTGGTGGAAAAATAACTCTTAAGAGCATCGCGGTAGACCTTTCTGCACTCAGGACATCCGATGGAGTTGATGTGAAGCTTAGCGCTCTTTATACCAAGGTTTTTAATAAAGGTGTCTCCTAAAGAGATAAGTTGTGCATCTGCGGATGCGGAGGAAGAGCCGTACATCTCACAACCGAACTGATAGAATTCACGGCTTCTGCCTGCCTGAGGCTTTTCGTAACGAAAACAACTGATAAGATAGTAGAGCTTTAGGGGCATAGTGTCCGAGCATCTGCCGTTTTCCACGAGTGAACGTGCGACCGATGCGGTGCCCTCGGGACGAAGAGTATAAGAGCGCCCCTCTTTATCGGTGAAGGTATACATCTCCTTCTGTACAACGTCGGTCGTGTCGCCTACACCTCGTGTGAAAAGCTCTGTGCTCTCAAAGGTAGGGAATCTGATCTCGCCAAATCCGTAGAGGGAGGCGGTATCGTGAGCAGTCTTCTCAATAAAATGCCACAGAGGTATCTCCTCCGGCAAAATATCGATCGTTCCTCTTGGTTTGATTATCATTAATACCACCTCTTTCAGTAATCTTTTTGTATTATACCAACAAATTATGATTTTTTCAATAGAAAGTGCATTTTATTATGATAAATTTTCGATATTTTATTGAATATTATCGGAAAAAATGATAAAATATAATATAATTGTCATAGGAGTGCCCTGAAGGTGAAGATCAAGAAAGCTGATATACTGATTATAGTGGTTTTATTGGCTTTATCGGTGCTTCCGCTCATATTGTTATTCAATCGTAATAGTAGCGAGGCACTCGTCAAAATTACTTTCGGTGGCAAAGTTATCTACCGTTCTCTTGATGAGGATAGCGAACATAAGATAGAGAACAAGGGTCACACCCTTACGGTAAAAATTGCTGACGGTGCCGTTTTCGTTTCTTCATCCGATTGCGAGGATAAGATCTGTATGCAGAGCGGCAGTATTAGCAGAACGGGTGCGGCCATTGTTTGTCTGCCTGCCGATACTGTTATCGAGATAGTTTCAAGCGAGGATAGAGAAGATGCAGTCGCGGGTTAGATTCCTTGTCAGCACAGCTGTCTTTTCGGTTTTTGCGTTGGCCTTAACGTATATTGAAGCACTTATACCTATCGCCGGGGTGATTCCCGTTCCCGGATTTAAGATCGGTCTCTCAAACGTGGTGGTGGCATACGTATTGACACTTGATCCCCTTTCAGCTTTTGTCATTATGCTGTTAAAGGTCGTGATCTCCGCGTTGCTCTTCGGGTCGCCCATTTCATTTATTTTTTCACTTGCGGGCGGAGTCCTTTCCTTTGCACTGATGTTAATTATCAGCAGAGGCGCGGTTGGCAGAGTTTCTTATCTTGGTATCAGCGCGGCAGGAGGATTTTTTCATAACGCAGGTCAGCTCGCGGCAACAGCTTTGCTTTACGGTGCAAATGTTGCTTTGGCCTACAGCACGCCTATGCTTATATCAGGTATTCTTTGCGGCGGTATTCTCGGCATAATTTTGAATTTGATTTCTGTGAGGATCGATAACCTTGTCAAAAAGATTTATTAGTCTTTTATTGTTTATCCTGCTCGTTATTCCCTTTGCAGGTTGCGAAAGGGAAGAGTACGTTGAAAAGACTATATTTGCTATGGATACGATCATCTCTATCCGCATTGAGTCTCGCTCCGATTCTAAAGAATTATTTACCAATTGCGAAGAATTGATCAAGGATGTCGAGGGGAAGCTCTCAAAGCATATTGAGGGTAGCGAAGTTTCTCTATTCAATGATTCCGATAGCGGTTCCACTCTTTCAAAGGAGACTGCGGAGCTTATCTCTCTGTCTCTCGACGTATCAAGGAACAGTGACGGTGCCTTTGATATAACCTGCGAGCCGCTAACAGAGCTATGGGATATAACCGGAGACGATCCTGTAATACCGGATAAGCAGGATGTTGACTATCAGCTCACAAACGTGGGATATGATAAGCTGACTCTGTCAGGATACGAACTGAAAAAAGAGCCAATGGTCAAGATCGACCTTGGAGGTGTTGGCAAGGGCTACGCTTTGTCTTTGGTTGTTGATTATTTAGAGGGCGAAGGCGTAAAATACGGAACCGTTTCCTTTGGCGGAAATATAGGTATAATCGGAGATAAGCCCGACGATAAGCCTTGGAAGATCGGTATCAAGGATCCTCGAAGCACTGACGATATTATCGGTACACTTTCACTTGTTGGTGGATATACTGCAGTTTCGGGCGATTATGAACGATACTTTATTTCTGAGGGTATACGTTACCATCATATTCTTGACCCAATGACAGGTTATCCGGTTAACAACGGGGTACAGAGCGTTGCTATCGTATGTGGTGATGGAGCATTAGCGGACGCCCTTTCCACCGCGTGCTTCGTTATGGGGTACGAAAAGAGTTTAGAGCTTTACAATAAGGATTTATACGATTTTGAGGCTGTATTTGTGACCGAAGACGGAATTGAGTACACGCCGGGCATTAAGGACAAATTTACACTTAAATGAACAGACACGTAAGCGAAAAAGAATTAGAAATACAGAAGGGCTTTATGGCCACAGCGTATTCTCTCATAAAGCCTTTGGGACTTAAGGCTCATATTCGAACCTACGGGTGTCAGCAAAATGAGGCTGACAGCGAAAGGCTTGCAGGTATGGCGGAGAGTATGGGATATGAGCTTACAGAGCTAGCCGACGAGGCCGACCTCATCGTAGTAAACACCTGCGCTGTAAGAGAGCACGCAGAACTTAAGGCCTTGTCTATTACAGGACAGTTTAAACATTTGAAAGCAAAAAATCCCGAATTGCTTATCGGTATCTGCGGATGCATGGTTTCTCAAGAGCACCGCAAGGATGCTATAAAGAATAGCTATCCTTACGTTGATTTCCTCTTTGGGACAAGCATGCTCTACCGTTTTCCCGAGATAGTATATAAGGCGTATACCGGCAAAAACCGAGGCTTTTACCTTGATCATTCGGACGGTAATATCGCCGAGGGGCTTCCCGTGCACAGAGAGAGCTCCTTCAAGGCTTGGGTCAGCATAATGTACGGCTGTAATAACTTCTGTACCTACTGTATCGTTCCTTACGTAAGAGGAAGAGAACGCAGTAGGCTTAAAGAGGATATTTTAGTTGAAATAGCCGACCTTGCTAAATCCGGCTACAGAGAGATAACACTTCTCGGGCAGAACGTAAATTCCTATGGAAAAGACCTGTATGAAGGTTACGATTTTGCAGATCTGCTCTCGGATATTTGCAAAATAGAAGGTGACTTTCTCGTTCGGTTTATGACCAGCCATCCGAAGGACGCGTCAGAAAAGCTTATCGACGTAATGGCGGAAAACCCGAAGATAGCAAAAGCGTTCCACCTGCCTATTCAGTCGGGCTCTGACGTTATGCTCAAGCGAATGAACCGTCATTACGATATGGAGCGTTATATGCATCTCGTTCACTATATGCGTGAGAAGATGCCCGATATAGCCATCACAACCGATATCATCGTTGGTTTCCCGGGTGAGACTGAAGAAGATTTTGAGGGCACTCTTAGCGCTCTTCGTGAGGCGAGATACGACAATATATATTCTTTTATCTACTCGCCGCGAAAGGGTACACCTGCCGCAGCCTACGAGGATCAGATCGACGAAAAGACTAAAAGTGAACGTTTTGCCAGACTTCTCGAGGTTCAAAATGAGATATCTCACTCAAAGAATGAGGATTACGTAGGCAAGGTTATAAAAGTACTTGTTGAAGGACACAGTAAGACAAACGATGCTTTGCTTACGGGGCGTAATGAAAAGAACAGGCTTGTTCATTTTTCGGGCCCTGATGAGCTGATCGGTAATTTTGCTGATGTACTCATAACACATTCAGACACATATACGCTTACGGGTCAATTACCCGAGTAAAGGAGAAATTATGACAGAGATAATCAAGCTTGCCGAGGAGCTCGGCAAAAAGATCAAGGAAGACAAGATTGTTAAGGCACTTTTTGATGCCCAGAAGGCATACGAAGATGACGCAGAGGTCAACAGACTTTATACAGAGTATACAGTTCAGCAGAAGGCGCTGACCATGGAGTTTGCAAAGGACGAGCAGGACGAGCAGTTCGTAGCGGCTATAGAAAAGCGTATCAGAGAGCTTACCGAGGCGATCTCTTCTCACCCTGCGTACATTGCGTACCTTGAGGCGGAGAACGACTACAACGACCTTATGCAGCTTGTAAACGATGAGATAAACTTCCAGATAATCGGTAAGCGCTCTTGCGCCGGTGACTGCTCCGCTTGCGGCGGATGCTCTTCTAAAGAATAATATGTATACACCTATGATACAGCAGTACCTTGCTGTAAAAGAGGAATATAAAGATGCTGTAGTTTTCTTCCGTCTCGGAGACTTTTACGAGATGTTCTTTGATGACGCAAAGACTGTCTCAAAAGAGATAGGACTGACACTGACGGGACGTGACTGCGGTGACGGCGAAAGAGCGCCTATGTGCGGTGTGCCTTTTCACAGCGCAGATTCTTATATCGCCAAATTAGTGCGACTCGGTCATAAGATAGTTATCTGTGAGCAGGTAGAAGATCCTGCCACTGCGCAGGGTCTTGTAAAGCGTGACGTCACTCGCATTATAACGCCGGGCACTGTTACCGAAGATACTATGCTTCAGGAGACAAAGAATAACTATCTGTGTGCTATATTTATCGGTGAGGGCGAGGCAGGCCTTACCTTTGCCGACGTATCTACGGGTGACCTCTATAATACACGTCATTCAGGGGATGCACTTATGCAGAAGGTTTTAAATGAGCTTTCCGTATATGATCCCGCAGAGGTCGTACTTAATGTATCCAAGCGCTCTGACAGCGCTCTGCAGGATTATTTCTTTACACGCCCCTCTTGCATGATCAATGATAATGCCGACTGGCGCTTTGATATGTTAAGTGCGGAGCAGGCTATCAGCACGCAGTTTAACAAGACTGCCGATCAGATGGGTCTTCAGTTTGAAGCTCAGGTTCGTTCTGTCGGTGCTATGCTTGGATATATCTCTGAGACACAGCGAACTACCGTTTCCTACATTAAGGATCTGAAGATTTATTCTGACGAGGAATACCTTGAGATAGATATGAACTCGAGACGTTCTCTCGAACTCACCGAGACAATGCGCAACAGAGAATTCAAGGGAAGCCTCCTTTGGGTCCTTGATAAGACTCACAGTGCCATGGGTGCCCGTTTTCTTCGTAAGTGGACAGAGCAGCCTCTTATCAATATGAACGACATCAACGCTCGACTTGACGCTGTAGAGGCGTTATATGAGGACGCATTTACACGGGGTGAAATCGTTGAGTGTATGAAGTCGGTGCGAGATCTTGAGCGTATCATGACGAAGATAGCTTACGGCACCGCGAACCCCAAGGATCTGCGCGCAATGTGTGATACATTAGCAGTTGCACCGATTCTTCAAAGCCTGTTATGTAACAGTCCTTGTGCGACTTTAAGAGATCTCTCATCCAGTCTTGGAAATACTGAGGATATCGTTGATCTCATCAACCGCGCGATCGTTGATGACCCGCCTTTTTCTGTGCGCGAGGGTCACTTCATACGCAAGGGATATAATCAGATCGTGGATGACCTTATTGATATGCTTGATCACGGCAAAGAGTATATCAAGCAGATAGAGGCAAGAGAAAGAGAAGCCACGGGAATAAACAAGCTTAAGGTCGGATACAACAAGGTCTTCGGATACTATATAGAGGTCACTAAGACCGGTCTTGACAGCGTTCCCGATACGTATATAAGAAAGCAGACTCTTGTTAACAGCGAGCGATTCATCACCGACGAGCTGAAAGATTTTGAGGCTAATATTCTTGGTGCTGCTGATAAGGACGGTAAGCTTGAATACGAGCTTTTCTGCGAGGTTACAGATTACATAAACGAGAGCAGAGAACGCGTTCAGCAGGCGGCAAACTCACTTGCCGCGATAGACGCATTGTGCTCACTTGCCGATGTTGCCTTTAAGAACGGTTACGTACGTCCCGAGGTAGATTACAGTGACGTGATCGATATTCGTGACGGTAAGCATCCGGTCGTTGAGAGTTTTTCAAAGGATAGCTACTTTGTGCCGAATGATACGTATCTTGATACCAACCGCAACCGTCTTGCGCTGATAACAGGCCCTAATATGGCAGGTAAATCTACGTATATGCGTCAGACTGCCATCATCTGCATAATGGCTCAGATAGGCTCCTTTGTCCCGGCTTCCTCCGCAAGGATCGGAATTTTGGATAAGATATTCACCAGAGTCGGCGCATCCGACGATCTGGCATCAGGTCAGTCTACCTTTATGCTTGAGATGAATGAGGTCGCGTATATTTTGAAAAACGCTACCAAGCGCTCGCTCATAATTTATGATGAGATCGGTAGAGGAACTTCAACCTATGACGGTATGAGCATCGCCCGTGCCGTGGCCGAGTATACCTGCGATAAGATCGGTGCGAAGACTCTCTTTGCAACTCATTATCACGAGCTCACCGACCTTGAGGCGGAATGCGACGGAGTAATTAATTATAATATCGCCGCAAAAAAGAAGAAGGACGACATACTCTTCCTTCGCAAGATCGTACGCGGTGCTACAGATGACAGCTACGGTATCGAGGTAGCAAAGC
>JAZQCR010000087.1:0-23845 GCA_045546375.1 Eubacteriales bacterium
GGCTCACAGAACGACATGGCTACGATCCGACTTTACTGCAGGGGCGCTCCCCCTTCTCTGCCGACCGCGGACACCTGCATCACCGCCTCATCGATATGGGCTTCACACAGAAGCAGACCGTGTGCATCCTCTATATGATCAGCGCGGCGCTGGGTATGTCGGCTATCCTCTTATCACTTCGTAATCTGGATGAGGGAATGTACTTCCTGTCCAACCGCAGACTTATGTTCTGCGCCTGCGGAGTGCTGATCATCGGTGTGCTGATGTTTATAGTGGAATTTATCGTGTTCCATAACTATCATATCCGCCGTCACTCGGGCCTCGGCCTTCCCAAAGAGGAAGAAAAAAAGGAAGATAAGTGATACAAAACCGTGACGGTGAGAAACCTTTCAACGCTTTCCTTTTGCGACACCTCATCCACCGCCATCGCCGGTAACCCGGCGGCGGTCCCCCTTCCCCCACCGGGGAAGGCAACACATATCCGCCGTCACTCAGGCCTGGGGCTTCCCAAAGAGGAAGAGAAAAAGGAAGATAAGAGATAAGTAACCCCGCTGTGGCAATGCCACAGCGGGTTTTATTCTGATTTAACACAAATTTGTCATACAATAACCTCAAGCTCTGCAAGTAACTCCGGGATATCCTTTTTTACAGTATCATATATTACCGACATATCAACGTTGCCATATTCGTGAACTATTCTGTTACGCATACCCTTCATGGCTCGCCAAGGAATAGTGCTGTGACACGCCTTAAAATCTTCCGTCAGTTTATCTGAATTCTCGGCTACTTGAACAAGTCGAAACATCACCGAATCTATCAGAACCTCATTTTGCTTGAGCTCTTCCAGACTGAGCTCGTTCGTATGTTCAATGACAAAGGCTAAATCAGTTATAATCTTTTTTACATAATATTTATTATCTTTTATATTATCCATAAATCTTTACACCGTCCTTCAGTATTTCATTTATAAGATTCGGATTACCCTTCAGCTGTTCTCTATTCAACACATCTACCTTTTTTCGCAATTCTTCACGCAAAGCTTCAACCAAATCATAAAACTTCATTCCGGAAAGTGAGGTTGCTATAAGAAGGTCAACGTCACTAACCTCCTTTGCATTTCCTTTTGCGTATGAGCCAAAAAGGTAACAGTACTCAACGTCAAAACTCTGAAAGACGGTTGCGCAAGCATTTTTGATCTGCTCTATGGACAAAACACCGTGCGTTTCATCAATGAAACCGTATTCATCGAGTTTTTGCATCATAAAGGCATATTTCATAGAGCCGACTTTGGCTGCATCGGTTTCATAATTCTGATAAGTGCGTAGCGGTATACCAAGGTATTTTGCACATTCCGCTTGAGTTATTTTTTTCTCTTTACGAAGTTCTTTAAGAGTCATATTCAATCACCTCAACCAGTATTATACCACCGAAAATAGAATTATGCAAGAAATAAACGCAAAAATTGCGTGTAATCAAATAATATTTTACGCAATTTTTGCGTATTTATGCTCAACATAGCAAACAGGATAACAAACCCGCTGTGGCAGTGCCACAGCGGGTTTTTATTATCCGCAAAGATAAACTATAAAGCGTGTAAGCATGGTAGCCACCTGAGCTCTGGTAGCATAGCCCCTTGGGTTTAAATAGATCTTACCGTCTCCCTTTCCCATACCGTCCACGATGCCCTGGGTCCTTGCCCAGGAATATGCATCTACGGCGTAAGCGGATACCTCACCCGTATCGGGGAAGTTGGCTATACCCGCGCTCTTTTCAAGGTCGTAGCCCTTGCCCACGGAATAGCGGTAAAGTATAGTCGCCATCTGCTCACGGGTCACGGTATTATCGGGAGCGTACTTGCCGTTTCCTACGCCGCCCACTATACCCCTCTCATAAGCCCAGATAACAGGTGTGGTGTACCAAGTATTCTCCGGCACGTCGTTAAAGGGATTCCCTCCCGCAGGTGCGGGCTGTCCCTCCATACGCCAGAGAACGGTCACCAGCATAGCGCGGCTCATATCCGTATTGGGTGCAAAGCTATTGGCACTGACACCGCCGAAGAGTCCCCTCTCAACGGCAAATGAAACTGCGGCGGCAAACCAGTCCTTGAGCTTTACGTCGATAAATCTGCCGTCGAAGCCCTCGCTCTTCACAGGAATGAGATTACACTTACTGCCGCACACGTGGCAAAGCTGATAGCTGGCAATGATGGCGCCCGACTCGTCCCGCACGTCCACCTTTTCGGTGCCGGGTCTGTGCCCGTGTGCATGGGTGGTCTCCGTCTTGGTAAGACCGGGGTCACCCTCTGCCCTATAGTAGATAAGTCCGGGGTTTATACAGGTAGCGTCATCACGGTCGTACTCCTCCCAGATGACCGAGAGAGGCAGGTCGGCATCCTTGATCTGATAGAACCAGGTAACGCCGTCGTGCTCTCTGGAATCCCCCAGGGTCACATAATACCTTCCGGTTTCGGGATCTACCACACCGTCGAAGAGATACTCCTCTCCCGTATAGGTGGCAAGCACCTTTGCATAGTTAAGCTCGGGGTTATATGCCACGAAGCTCTTGGGGGTTATGAATATAAGACATCCCTTATACGCGCTGATTCCCGAGAGGCTATCGATCCAATAATGATTATTGGCATCGGCAGGCCATCTCTCGGTTAACTTCAGAACCTTTTCGGTGGTTCCCGTATAGGGGTCTATATGGCAGATATAATCGTGGAGGATGGTATACCAATGTCCGTTAAGATACACGATAGCCGCGTGGGTATCCTTCCAGACGAAGTTATCGTAGGTGGTATCTGTACACACCTTGTCGCTGACACCCCCCGTATGGTCGCTCATAGCGGCATCGGAAAGCAAGAAGTACTTGTGGTTGGTCTCCGCCATATGATTATTACTCGGGTCATCCCAGGTCAGGTCCACGTTGTACCACTCGCCGTCTATCTTTACCCTGTTCCATACGTGTTTCATCTCGACGCTGGCGATGTAATCGTTCTCAATGCCAAGCTGGTTTAACAGGTACATATAATAGAGCTGATAGCCCTCACATACGCCCTTTTTCGCCTTGAGGAAGTGATAGATATCCTCTATAACGAAGTCGGTATCGTACTCGTACCAGGCGATGATGTAATCGTGAAGATAAAGCGCCTTTTCGAGCTCACCCCACTTTGGGTTAACGCCCGAAAGAGCCTTTTTCGCCTCTGCGCGCACGTACTCAAGCGCCGTGGTATACTCGGCAAGGTCCATGGAATACACAGGCTCAAACACCGTAACAAAGGTGTCCGTATAATCCGTATAGTAGTCCCAGGTATTCTGCAGATGGAAGAACTCGGGCTCCGAGTTGGTAATATCCATCATCAGGTCGGTCAGCTGATCATCCGTGATATGATACCTGCTGATATCGATAATGGCAGTGCAGGTCTTCATCTTACCCACCACGAAGTCGTAAAGGCCCTCGGGCTGTACCGTTGGCTGGCTTAAGCTGCCCTCAAGGCTTCCGCTGTATCCCTCGGAATAAAAGGAGGGAACTTCACCGTGATATGCCTCTGCGGTAGACGCAACGGGCACCGTCACGCTCACGAGCATAATTACTGCGCTTAAAAAAACCAATAACCTTTTCATTTTATCCTCCGAAATCATTTAAGCAGATCTCTTAATTCGTCTACCAGCTCTCCGAAGAGGGCAAGGGCCTTCTCGATAGGCTCGGGGGAAGCCATATCGACTCCCGCCTTACGCAAAAGTGATATAGGATCCTCGGAGCAGCCACCCGACAAGAACTCTAAGTAGGAGCGAGCCGAGCTCTCCCCATCCTCCAGTATCCTTTCGGCAAGGGCCACTGCGGCGCAAAAGCCCGTAGCATACTGATAAACGTAATAATCGTAGTAAAAATGAGGGATGCGTGCCCATTCGTGAGCTATCTCGGGATCTACCGTGACCCCTCTGCCGTAGTAGTCACAGTTAAGGTCGTAATAGAGCTTATTAAGGTTCTCCGCAGTAAGGGTGAGCCCATCAGCACACATCTCGTTTATCTTAAGCTCAAACTCCGCAAACATGGTCTGCCTAAAGAGGGTGGTGCGGAACTGCTCAAGGAAGTAATTTATCAGATACGCCCTCTCGCGCTTGTCCGCGGTCTTCGACAGCAGATGCTTCATTAAGAGCACCTCGTTGCAGGTGGAGGCCACCTCCGCAACGAATATAACGTAGTCCGAATAAACGGTAGGCTGTTTTTCCTTTGACAGATAGGAATGGAGGGAATGGCCCATCTCGTGTATCAGAGTAAATTCGCTGTCCAGCGTATCCGCATAATTCATCAGAACGAATGGGTGGGGTCTTGCACCCGAGGAATACGCACCCGAACGCTTGCCCTTATTCTCGTACACGTCTACCCATCGGTTATCAAAGCCATCCTTCATCACCGAGCAATAGTCCTCGCCAAGCACCCTTACCGCCTCAAGGCAGTTTGCCTTGGCAACGTCATAAGGCACCTTTAGGTCGGAGTCCGCCACGATGGGCACGTACAGGTCGTACATATGAAGCTCGTCAAGGTCCATCAGCTCTTTTCGCAGAGCCGCATACCGATCCAGCTTATCCAGGTTGGCGCGAACGGTAGCGATAAGATTATGATACACCTCAGTGGGCACCTCGTTTGCAGTCAGCGCCGCCTCCAGGGTAGAGGTGTAGTTTCTCGCTTCCGAGAAGAACCTTAACTGCTTCACCTGGCCGTCAAGGGTGGCGGCGTAGGTATTCTCAAAGCCTCCGAAGGCGTTATGAAGCTTGCGAAAAGCGTCTGCCCTCACCTCACGGTCGGGATGTATACGGTAGATGGCATAGCTTCCCTGAGTAAGAGGCTTTTTGCCCTCGGGGGTATCAACGTCGGGAAAGGTCAGATCAGCGTCCGACAGCTTCTCGCAAACGTCCCCGGGGGTCCTGCCCATCTCGGAGGCCATAGCAAGGAGCCTCTCTTCACTTTCGCTTAAGGTATGTGGCTTGCGCTTTAGCACCATATCGATGGCGCGTCGGTAGAGGCAGAGCCTCGGCTCCTCCTCGTACATAGCGGATATATGCTCCTCGGATAAGCCGAGCAGCTCGGGCGTAAAGAAAGCGCAGGCAGTGCCCGTTGCCACGTAAAGGCCATAGGCCTTTCCCACCATCTCGGTGTATTTTCCCACCGTGGTATCCTCATCATTCTTCATAGAGGCATAACGGTAGAGAGCGGAAAGGGCAATATCCGACTGGTCGTTCTTATAAAAGAACTCAAAAAGATCTGCGGCATTACCCAACCTTCCTGCATAGGCACCCAGCTCCTCAGGATAGCGTGAAGCCTCGGCAAAGGCCGCCTCCCACGCCTCGTCACTATCGAAGATGTCCTCGACTCGCCAGGTGTATTCCGCGGGTATGTCTTTTCTTTCCTTGACGGAGTTATCCATATTAATCTCCTTTGGTCTTATCTATTTCGATCTTAGCGTCCTTTGACACAGGCTCTATGCCAAGGGACATAGTCTTGCGTACAGTGGGCTCGGTATGCTTTGAGGGGACCACAAAGGTCTTGGTCTCAGTCTTTGGCATTACGGGGATCTTGTTTTCCTCCTTGCTTTCGCTCTTCTGCTCCTTTTTGGAAGGGATCTCCACGTTCACCTTCACGTTCTCCACCACAAGGGTGTTTCTTCTCGCAAACTTGTATCGGGTGCGCTTTTTCGCCTTGGCCCTTCTCTTGGCACGCATACGCAGAAGTATGATAAGCAGTATTATAAAGAATATCAGCACGCAGACGAGTATGATCATCGCTATGCGGATAGCCATATCGTCTATACCCATCTTCTCTGAAAAAACAGAGATGCCGTGCGCAAAGACGGTGAGTGCGCCATCCTCCGAGGACTCTACCTCGAAGGACATATTCCAAAGCATATCAATACCGCTTATATCAAAGGCAACGGTATTCCACTCGCCGGGTCTTAACTCCACCGTGGAGGAAAGACTCACCGCCACGCCGCCCTTGGTACCGTTAAGGGTGAGGGTAAGATATGACGAGGCGTCATTTGTCAAGGGCTTCAGCTCTACAGTCATTATATTCTCGGAGAACAGATCCTTTCCCTTCTCAAAAGCTCGGGAAGCGCCGACGATACTGCCGTGTCCCGTGAGACGAAGCAGGTCTCCCTGTGAATCCTTGCTCATTCCGTAGGTGTTGACATCGCGGCTAACGGTGAAGGAATACATACTGCCATCCGCGAAGTTGGCAATATACGATGCGCCATCCTCAGGCAGGTCGCCGGTATACAGGGGCAAGGTATCCCTCTCCACAAAGACGTCCGAAAGGGCTGTGCCTGCGAGGGACTCGTATTCACTGCGCTTGAGCAGCTCCTTGATACGGGCGGCAACACCGTTTATATCCGAGTCGGCGGCGGTGCAAAGCTCACTGTATACGGCACTGTCCGTTGCGTTCTGCGCATCTAATGGCGTACCGTAGATAAACGCTTTGACTCCCTTACAGCTCATAGCGCGGTAGACAGCACCCAGTAAAGCCGCCTGCCCTAATCGCAGGTCCTCACCGGGGACGCTGTAGCTTATTATCAGCTCTCTCATCCTGCCGTTATGCAAAAGGGTAGGATTATCCCTTAAATAAGCCTCGAAAAAGTCTATATTGGCAGGCGTTATCCTTTCGGTGGAAAAGTCGGAGGTGACCCCCTCATCTTCCCAGAACTTCACGTTCTCGGTGCTTGTGTCCAAAAGTATGCCGAAGGGCACGCGGCTGAGACTGTTATACGACTTATTCTCCTTTGGAGAGAACACCTCTGCAAATATATCCCTCAAGGCGTACACATTTTCATCGCTGCCCGAGAAGCGACCGTCAAGGTCAAGGTAAAGACCAACTCCCGTGCAGGTAGAACGGATGGCTGTAGAGGTAACGCGCACCGTGCGCGCCAGATCGTAAACGAAGGTGTCAAGGTCGGTGGCAGAGCTGACGAAATTGCCCTTCTCATTGACGTTATCACCGAGGATAAAGGCATCTATCCTGCCGTTATCATCCTCCACGGCGTAACGGTTGCATAAAAACTCCACAAGAGAAGACCAAAGGCGCACGCCACGGTCGTCCGCCGTATTGGGCGCATAGTAATTACCGTTTTCAAAAGAGGAGTATAGCCCCTCGGTAAGCTCTGCAGTTGAATCGCTCGGCTTGGTCAGGAGAAGCTGAAGATATACTGCTCTTTTCTCCGCGTTTATCTCCTTGACTCTTTTATCAAGGCGGGTAAGCACCTCGTTATCGATATAATACACGTTTTCCCCGTACTGATAACGTACGCTGCCGTCAGGGGTGGTGGCAAAAAGCTCGTTTACGTATACGGGTATCACCGCGTGGCCTATACGCTCGGAGACGTCTCCCGACAAAGGCACCATACCCACCGTACTCTCAGGGGGGTCGGAAACTAACGCCGCCTTTGCAAGTGCCTCGGGATCATCGAGATACGCTACCTTACCGATAAGGTGATTCTTTTTCTTCGTGTAGCCAAGAGCAAACTTACTGTATTTACGCTGAGGGTCTGCGCTCTCAAGGTCTATCTCGAAGGTCAGCTCAGGTGCGGGGATGGCCGAGGCTACCGGCACCGCGCCCTCTATATCCGCCTGCAGGGCACTGGGAGAAAACTCAAAGAGGCTTATCAGCCTGCCGTTGAGCTTTTTTATATAATAATCGGAAACGGTGGCGTTGACCACAAGCTTTTTGCCGTCCTCCGACACCTTGACAGAGGTTATCTCCACCTCACGTTCAGTCTGCTCTGCGCATACAGAAAAGCCGCTCATTACCGTAATAAGCGCAAGTATTATACACAGTATCCCAACTCTTTTTTTCATGATCTTTCCTCGCACGGGCATATCCTTTCATTTTATTTTACCATAAACAGCGGTTATTTGCAACAAAAAAGACGGCTTACCGCCGTCTTTTTGTTACGTAGTTTATTCAGCCTTTTCAAAAGCCTTCTTACCCTTAAGGAGTACCCAGATGTTTGTGGAAATGCAAACAGAGGAGTAAAGACCAGCGAGTACGCCAACGATAATGGGCAGGGCAAACGCCTTGATAGAGGCGGGGCCCAGGATGAAGATCATACCGATGGTAAACAGAGTGGTAAGGGTAGTATTCAAGGAACGTGTAACCGTCTCGTTAACAGCCTTGTTGGCGTTCTCCGCAAAGGAGCCCTTGCCGCTGCGCACGTTCTCACGAACACGGTCGAAGACGATGATGGTGGCGTTGATGGAGTAACCCAGGATAGTGAGCACCGCCGCTATCATATTTGAGTCAAGGTCGATCCGTAAGAGGGAGTATGCGCCGAACATAATGACCACGTCGTGGATAAGGCACGCCACCGCCGCGATACCGCTTCGCCAATCGAAGCGAACGGTGATATAAACGAGCATTAAGAGAACTGCGATGGTAACGCCCATGATCGCCTTATCGCGAAGGTCCTTACTTACCGAGCCGGATACGCTCTTGAAGGAATATTCGTCATCGTTGATATGATATTTCTCCGCTACAGCCTTCTTTATCTCAAGCTGCTTTTCACCGGGGAGCTCTTGAGTATCAACGATGATACCGCCTTCCTCGCCGTCGGTGATCTTGACGTTCTTGGCGCCCTTGCTCTCAAAGATGGCCTTGACGTCGTTCTTAATATCGTTATTTATCTCGAGCTTCTCGTCCTTATTATCAAGGGAACGGAGCACGAAGGACATCTGGCTTCCGCCCGCGAAGTCCTGACCTATGCTGAAGCCACGGATAACCACCGAAAGTGCGCAGGCTATGATAAGAATACCTGAAATGGCAAAGAGGATGGCTCTCTTCCCAACGAAATCAAAATTAAATTTCATTACTCTGCCTCCTTTACGCCGTAAAGACCGCTTCCCGTTATACCAAGGCGGACAAGTCGGTTAATGAAGAACTTGGTGATAAAAATAGCGGAAATGAAGGAGAGTACCACTCCGATAAGCAGCGTCATAGCAAAGCCGCGTACTCCGCCCGTACCGAAGTACAGAAGAACCACCGCCGCAATAAGGGTAGTTATATTGGAGTCGAAGATAGCCGCCATAGCGTTGCGGAAGCCCGCCTGTACAGCTCCCACGGTGGAGCGGCCTGCGCGGAGCTCGTCCTTGATACGCTCGAAGATAACTACGTTTGCGTCCACCGCCATACCGATAGCGAGAATGATACCTGCGATACCCGCAAGAGAAAGGTTCACGTTAAAGATACGGATGGCAAAGCCGGTAAGTATGATATAGGAGCTCAGCGCAAGAACCGCGGCAACACCGGGCAGACGGTAGATGACTACCATGAATATCATAACGAGAATGATACCGATAAGGCCCGCCCACAGACACTTTTCGAGTGCGTCCTGACCGAGGGTAGCGGTAACCGCATTGGTCTGCTCTACCTCAAGGGCAAAGGGCAGTGCGCCTGCGTTGATAACGCCCGCATAGTACTTTGCAGTCTCCTCGTCAAAGGAGCCTGTGATCATAACGTCCTTCTGGGTAAGGGTCTCGGTTACACGGGGTGCAGTCACCTCCGCGTCGTCAAGGCAGATGGCAAGATAGTTGTTCTCACCCGTGTATTTAGACACCTTGGCAGTAGCATCTGCAAACTTGGAAACAGCCTCCTCCTTCAGAGTGATGGAGACGAACCAGCTGGAAACGCCCGTACCCTGATCGCCGTATTGCGCAGAGGCGGAATCCACGTCGCTTCCCGAAAGCATAACGTCGCCGTTATAGTCCTGGAAGGTAAGCTCTGCCGTGGCGCTCATCTTATCGATAACGTCCTGGCTTACGCTCTCACCGGGGATATCCACGTTAAACTGAGTACCAACGTGGTTACTGTTTGAAGAATAGACCTGCGCCTCGGTGTAACCAAGGTCGTCGATACGTGCACGCAGACTCGCGATGACCGCGTCGATCTCCTCTGCGGTAGGCTCATAATCGCCTGCGGGGGAATACATAATGGAAGTACCGCCCGCGATATCAAGACCCAACGTTACCGCACCCTTGTCAAAGCAACCCTCGAAGTCACCGATGCCGAATGCCGCGGTGTAGCCCGCCGCCAGCATCACAAGGATAGCGAGAACAAGGGCGATAATATTCTGTCCTCTTGTTTTCATGATTTACCTCTTAATTTTCCAGTAATTTATTGACCGCCGCCAGCTTACAGCAAAGACACAGTATCTTCACCGCCACGGCAAGCTCGTCTACGGTAGGATAGGTAGGTGCTATACGCAGGTTACGGTCACGGGGATCCTTTCCGTAGGGGAAGGTAGCTCCCGCACCCGTCATGGTAACCCCTGCGCCCTTGGCAAGCTCAAAGACAGCCTTGGCACAGCCGTCAAGGACGTTGAGGGAGATGAAGTAGCCTCCCTTAGGCTCCGTCCACTCTGCGATACCAAGGTGTGCAAGCTCGCTTTTAAAAGCATCGAGCACTACCTCGAACTTAGGACGGATAAGGTCTGCGTGACGCTTCATATGAGCGCGCACGCCCTCTATATCACGGAAGTACTTAACGTGACGGAGCATATTTATCTTGTCGCAGCCTATGGTCTGCGCCGCCATTGTCTTTCTCACTCCCTCCAGGTTGCGCATACTTGCCGCCATTACGGCAACGCCCGAACCGGGGAAGGTGACCTTGGAGGTGGAGGCGAAAACGTACACTATGTCGCCGTTGCCCGCAAGCTGTGCTTCGTCAACGATGTTAAGCAGCTTGTCGCCCTCGTCGTAAAGGTCGTGGATCACGTAGGCGTTATCCCAGAAGATACGGAAGTCGGGCGCCGCGCACTTAAGTGCGGCAAGACGGCGTACCGTCTCGTCCGAGTAGGTGATGCCCTCGGGGTTAGAATACTTAGGAACGCACCAGATACCCTTGATAAGAGGGTCTGAGCCCGCAAGGCTCTCCACCACGTCCATATCCGGGCCGTCCGGGGTCATAGGTACGGTGATCATCTCGATGCCCAGGCTCTCGCAGATGGCAAAGTGGCGGTCGTAGCCGGGCGCGGGGCAAAGGAACTTGACCTTTTCCTCGCGGCACCAGGGACGCTCACTGCCTACCACACCGTAAAGCATGGCGCGGGCAACCGTGTCGTACATTACGTTGAGTGAAGAGTTGCCGAGAACGATGATGTTCTCCTCAGGCAGCTCAAGCATATCTGCAAAAAGCTTCTTCGCCTCGGGCAGTCCGTCCAAGATACCGTAGTTGCGGCAGTCAAAGCCACCTTCGGAAATGCAGTCCTCGGGGGTGGCCACGATGCCCAGTATCTCCTTCGATAAATCAAGCTGTGCCGTGTCCGGCTTGCCCCTTGACATATCCAGCTTTAGCCCCATGGCAACGTACCCGTCGTACTGCGCCTGTAATTTTTCTTTTTCCGCCCGTAACTGCTCGGCGGAAAGCTCTGTGTATTTCATTGTATTTGCTGTTTCTCCAATTAAAATTCTGCGCTGCCTGTCGTTCTCGGGTATGCCTCTACGTCACGGATGTTGGTCATACCGGTAACGTACATAACGAGACGCTCGAAGCCAAGTCCGAAGCCTGCGTGAGGAGTGCCGCCGAAGCGACGTAGGTCGGTATAGAAGCCGTACGCATCGGAATCAAGTCCGAAGCGCTCATAGTTCTCGGTGAGGATGTCTACTCTTTCCTCTCTCTGAGAGCCGCCGATAAGCTCACCAACGCCGGGCACCAGCAGGTCCATGGCCGCAACGGTCTTGCCGTCGTCGTTAAGACGCATATAGAAGGCCTTGATCTCGCGAGGCCAGTCGGTGACGAAGACAGGCTTGCCGAATACGGTCTCGGTGAGGTAGCGCTCGTGCTCGGTGGCAAGGTCGCAACCCCAGCCTACGGGATAATCGAACTTCTGTCCGCTCTTTGCAAGGATATCCATAGCCTCGCCGTAGGTAACGCGGGCGAAGTCGTTATTTACGATATTGTTAAGGCGCTCTATAAGTCCCTTGTCTATCATGGAGTCGAAGAACTCGAGCTCCTGCTTACACTTCTTAAGAAGGTGACGGATGATATGCTTGAGCATATCCTCGGCTAAAGCCATATCGTCGTTAAGGTCGGCAAATGCGATCTCCGGCTCGATCATCCAGAACTCTGCCGCGTGGCGGGGGGTATTGGAGTTCTCCGCACGGAAGGTAGGGCCGAAGGTATAGATATTACCGAAGGCCATGGCGAAGGTCTCGCCTGCAAGCTGTCCCGATACGGTGAGCATAGCGCTTTTGCCGAAGAAGTCCTTGGAGTAGTCTACCTCGCCCGACTCGGTAAGAGGCACGTTTGCAGGGTCGATGGTGGTGACCCTGAACATCTCGCCTGCGCCCTCACAGTCGCTGGTGGTGATGATAGGCGTATGTGCATACACGAATCCGCGGTCATGGAAGAACTCGTGGATGGCGTAAGCGCACTCACTGCGCACTCTGAATACCGCGTTAAAGGTGTTGGTACGCATACGCAGATGAGGTATGGTACGTAAGAACTCAAAGGAGTGTCTCTTCTTCTGCAGAGGATAGTCGGGTGCGGAGGGGCCTTCCACCTTTACGCTCTGTGCCTGCAGCTCGAAGGGCTGCTTCGCCTCAGGGGTCAGGGTGAGGGTACCGGTGACCGATACCGCCGCGCCTACGTTCTGTCCTGCTATATCATCATATTCGGGGAGGTTGTCCGCCTCTAAAACCACCTGCAGAGGTAAGAAGCAGCTACCGTCATTTATGGAAAGGAAGCCAAAGCGGTTGCTGGCACGGATATTGCGTATCCAACCCGCAACGGTGATAGTCTCGCCTGCATACTTCGCGGCATCCTCATAAATCTTTGCGATCTCGATTCGTTTCATTTACATTTTCTCCCCATTATAATTAACTTTCCCTATATTATACTACTTTTGATTGGATTTTTCAATAGAAAATTATATCGCAGGGGAAACTTTTGCAAAAGTTTTCCCTGCACCCTTTCAAAACCGTCACGCAAAAAGTATTTACGGGTCTGTGGGCGGTGATATTGTAAGCGATCCTTTTACGTTTATATGACTATTACAATATCTCCTTCGCAAGTCCCTTTTTCCGATTCGGAGGTTCTGAGGGGGTTTTAGGGGGAACTCTTACAAGAGTTCCCCCTAATAAACAAAAACTATTCGATTATCTTCGCAAGCTCGGGGTACTTCGTTTTCTCAAGGCGGTAGATGATACCGTCATCCCCGTAGGTGAAGAGGAGGTAGTCTCCTTCTGCCTTCATTATCAGCTCTATGCTGTAGGCGGCGGTGCCGTAGGAGTCCTCTGTGGCGGCAGAGTAGCGGATGCTCACCTTTCTGCCGTCGGTGATGCCCTCTGCGCTAAAGCCGCCGTAATTCTTTAAGGAAATGGAGCTCACTTCCTTAAGGAGCGCCTCCTCCGTATAGTCGGCGCCGTCCACCGAAACACGCTTGACGCTTCCCGTAGCATAATTCTCGGGCAGTGTGCGAAGCGCCGCAAAGTCCCTCTCCTCAAGGGTACAAAGGGAGTAAAGCTCGTCCCCTGCAAGGAAGAGCGTATCCTTCCCTTCCTCTATCATATAACGGCCTCCGCTCTGCGGATGTGCATCACCTAAAAGGAAGCTGTATTCCCTGTCCGCGCTTACCGAAAGGCAGGAGCCCTCGTCCTCAAGGCCGTAGGGAGAAAGGTCATTTACACCCTCTGCCACTATGCCGGCGGCGGAAACCACCGAAAGGCGGTCAAGGATCTTTTCAATAAAATCGGGGGCAACGGGAAGGGCTTCGTTATCCTCGTATATCCACCCGCTGTCCGTATAGCTGAAGGAATGCTCGCCAAGGGTAAAAGCCCTTATGTCCCCCTTTGGCACGGAGAAGAGCACGAGCTCGCCTTCCATGACGGGCTCAACCTCATCCTTTTTATTACCGCCGAAAAGCATTATAAGAAGCAGTGCTATACTGAAAAGCAATACCGCTCCCACTATCAAAAGCAATTTTTTATTTTCCTTCATGCCCTTCTCCTTTTACGTATGCGAAGAGCGCCGTACAAAAGCACCGAAAGGGGCAGTATGACCGCGAAGACCGCAGTCCAGGCGCCCTTTTCGCTATTCGGTACAGAGAGCATATGAGGTGCGGTCTGCTTGCCCTTCATATCCGCTATCTTTGCGGTGGAGAGGTCTATCTCGCAGTTTTTCTCCACCGTATTTAAGAAGAGCTCGGAGCTGACCATATACCCAACGCCGTCGTAGTTAAAGGTCTCGTCTACCACGAGATAGGGACTGCCGTACCAGGTAAGTGAGCCCTCGCCGTAGGCGGAGTCCGCACCCAGCATAAAGGGACCGTCTATATCCCCCTCGCTCTTGTCATTGGTTTTCGCCTCGCTGTCAGAGGGGCGGGCAAAGGACTCATCGGAAGAATTGAGTATGGCTCTGACCGTGACCTCATCATCGGTATCGCAAAGCTCAATGCCGTGAGCAATAGGCATAAATACACCCGTGTCAATGCCCTCGGTAAACTCGTTTTCCACCGTGGCGGGCATCAGAAGCCACTTATGGGCGGCGTATCTGCCCTCCTCGCCGTCATACACAAGGCCGTCCACACGCTTCATACCAAGCTCACCTAAAAGCCCCTCAAGGTTAGTGAGGGTCTCTGACTCAAACTCGGTATAGAGCACCACGTGACCGCCCGAATTTATAAAGCTCTTGAGCATAAGGCACTCCACTGCGGAGAAATCACCCTTGGGATAGACGGTGACTATGGTATCCACCTCCTCGGGTATCTCTGTCAGGGTAGACAGATTCACAGAGGAGAGCTGTACGTTATCCTGGTCGAGATATGAGAGCAGTACTCCGTCGGGCTCGCTCTCGCCGTGTCCCGTGGTGAAAAGCACGGTGGGCAGGGTGCGGGCGGTGACGTAGGACATTGCCGAAAGGAGCTTTTTCTCTCCTACGAAGTATTCGGTCTCAACAAGAGTGGGGTCAGCGGACTTATAGGTAGAATACTCAAGATAGCTGAACCGCTGTCCGTCGTAGCCCTCAAACTCAAATTCATACAGGTCGTACGCGCTTACCGCCCTCTCGCGAAGGGGACTTTTCACAATAAAGCTGTTGGCGGTATATGCCGAGTAGTCGGCGGCCGCCTCGGGATGAAGGGCGGGGTCAAGGCGCTTTAAGGCAATACCGTCGCACTGCTCGTCCACGCGGATGAGCATCTGCTCGGTGAGAAGATCCTCCTCGCCCTCGGATACAAGGTAGGTTATCTCGATATTTTCCCTCTCGGTAAGGCTCTCGAGGGTCTCGGGGCTTATCTTAAACATACCCGAGGCACTCATATCCTGCTTTTTGACCCCTTCGGGCAGTAATCCCATAGCAACGTTTAGCACTACGGCGCAAGCAAGGGCGCCGCAGGTGATAAGCAGGCGCACCGAGCCCAAGCGCAGGTCCTTTTTCCCTTCTGTGCCTACCTGGGTAGCGATGACAAGGCATAGAGCGGTGAAAGAAAGAAAATACACCACTCCCGAAAGGTCGAAAAGACCCGTCAAAAACACGGTAAAGCGCTCGTATACACCGAGAAAACGGAGAAAACCTCCAAAAGCACCTTCAAAAGCCGCGGGGCTTACCAGATAGACCGTTCCTATAATAAGGGCGCATCCGCCGAAAACACCGCAGGCCAGCGGCAGACTGCGAAGGAGATAATAAACCGCACCCCCTGCCAAAAGCGCCAAAATAAGAAATGCGATAAGGGAGAAAAGTCCGCTTGAGGGCACAAGGTCCGCCACACTGCCGAAAAGATAGGTGAGGAGCACCGAAAGGAAGGTGACGACCCCTGCTACGGTAGGGCTCTCTGCGGCAAAGGACACCGCAAGACCAAGAGCCAAGAGGCAAGCGCCCAAAAGGAAGAAGCCGAGTATAGACCCATAGGCGGAGATAAAATTCACCTCACCGTAGGTAGAGAGCACCGCCGGGAAAAGGCACATAACGAGGCAGGGAACGGCAAAGACCGTGAGAAGCGCAAGATACTTGCCGAAGACTATATCCGTACGAAAGACAGGCAGGGCGCGAAGGAGCGTCTCGGTCTTATTCTTACGTTCGTCAGCGCCTACCCCCATTGTTAAGAGGGGCACGGTGAAGATGAAAACGTAGCTGACGGTATAAAGGGTATTTTCAAAAGCGGCAAGACCCCTGAAAAGGTTTACCGCCGCGCTCATCCCTCCGCACAGAAGGAGCAGGGCCGCCATAAAGACGTAACCCGTCATAGATGAAAAATATGAGCGAAGCTCTTTTTCGTATACTGCTCTCATTTTTCCGCCTCCGACGTTACCAGCTTTACAAAGACCTCTTCGAGAGTTGGCTCGTACAGGTGGAGCTCACGCACCACCCCGCCCTTCTCAAAAACGCGGCGGGACAGCTCCTCGCGGATATCCCGCTCACCAACCGTGAAGGTAAAGCGGTTATGGGTACCCATACCCTCGACCTGAGAAGAAAGGATACCGTCTATTCCCTCGAGATCCTTAAGGGAAACTCCTCCGCGCACGGTAAGCTCTACCCTGCGCTCACCGCAAAGCCCCTTCACCACCTCGTCCATCCTGCCCGATGCCAGGATAGAGCCACGGTCGATAATGATAAGCTCGTCACAAAGGAGCTGTACCTCTGCTAAAATATGGCTGGAGAGGATGACCGTATGCTCCTTTCCAAGCTGGCGGATCATACTGCGGATATTCCGTATCTCGATGGGGTCAAGAGCCACGGTGGGCTCGTCTAAAATAACGTATTCGGGCTCACCGATGATAGCCCCCGCCATACCCACACGCTGGGTATAACCCTTTGAAAGGGTGCGGATGACCTTATCCCTGTGAGTGTCAAGGCCCGTGCGGCTTACGGCTTTATCTACCGCCTCCCTCACCTTATCACCCTTAAGTCCCCTTGCCTTTGCTATAAAGGTAAGCTGTTCGCGGACGGTCAGGTCGCCGTAAACAGGAGGCTGCTCAGGCAGATATCCTATCTTGCCCTTGGCGCCGCGAGGATCCTCGTAAATATCCACTCCGTCCACGCTGACCGTACCCTCACCGGGGATAACACCGGCCATTATATTCATAAGGGTACTTTTTCCGGCGCCGTTGGGGCCGAGAAGCCCATAGACCTTTCCCTTCTCTATCTCAAGGGAAACGCCCTTTAAGGCGGTGACGCCTCCGTATTTCTTATTTAGATCGGTAATCTTTATCAAAGCAAACCTCGAAAGTGTTTTTTTAATTTTACCATTTATTTGTGACGAAATATGGTTTTTCCTTGACTTTAGGGGCAAAAAGGATTAGAATTAAAGCATCAAAGCAAGGAGATAACGTTATGATAAATGCAAAAGATATGAAAGTAAGCGTTTCTACCGCATTTTTCGGCAGAAGCGTGCCCGACGTGGTTCATTACTACGCCGAGGCAAAGATAGACGCCCTGGAAATGGCGGGTATGAACCCCGAGCGCATCGATAACTACGACATTAAGGGCATCGCTGATGAATGTAAGGCAAACGGCGTTGAGTTCCGCTCTGTGCATCTGCCCTTCAGCCGTACCCATTCCATCGCGCTCCTTGACCGCTCTCTTTCCGAAAAGGCAATGGAGAAGAACAAGTACGTCATCGACAGGATCGCGCCCTTTGGCGTGAAATTCTGCGTTATCCACCCCTCCACAGAGCCTAACGAGGACCCCGACAGAGCGGGCCTTCTCGAGTACTGCACAGAGAATCTTGCCAAATTAGTGGAATTTGCAAAGCCATACGGCATCGAGCTGGCTATGGAGAACCTGCCGCGCACCTGCCTTTGCAACACAAGCGCGGAGGCCATCGATATGCTCTCAAGAGTGCCTGAACTGAAGCATTGCTTCGACCTGAACCACTTCTTACCGTGGAAGGGCGTGAAGCCGGATAACGTTCAGCACATCTACGACGTGAAAAGTAAGTTGGGAGACCGCCTCATCAGCCTGCACGTAAGCGACTACGACTTCGTTGACGAGCGCCATCAGTTCCCTCTTGACGGTGACAACGACTGGCAGGGCATCGTCAGAGCCCTTGAGGACACCGACTATCAGGGATACTTCAACTATGAGATAGGCAGGACCCTGGGCGTTGAAGCGGGTAAGACCCTCCACGACGTTCGCGCGAATTTCGATACCCTTATGGCAATGGGACAAAACAAGGCGTAATGCACTCTTCATCTACGGCAGTACATACACAGACATAGTGTGTACTGCCGTCTTTTATTACCTCAAAGTGATGAAAGGTATGAGAAGCCTCGGGCTCGCCTGCGGCGATGCCCTCGCCTGTCAGCTTACCGTAGCTCTCGTGCTCAAGCCAAGCGATCAGACGCTCCTTAGCGTCAGCGATATTCTTTCCCGTAAAGCGCTCCACCACCCTTTGGCGTATCTCCCGCATAGGCTCTGTGTCAACTCCTACGGGGCTCTGCCCTACGGCAAGCGCTACGACGCCCCCGGAATGTGAGATATTAAAAAACACGGGATCCCCCTCTATATAGGGCTTTCCGTTTTTTCCTATGTGCAAAGTGTAAGCTGAAATATTATAATATTCACGCAAAACAAAGTCAAGCAGGGCTCTACCTGCCTGACTTTGTTTTTTTGCATCATTGTAGCTTGTATAATAGACCTTTATCATACGTTTTTAACGTCGGGCTCGTACTTGATGATATGACGGGGGCACACCTCGAAGCACTTGCCGCACTCGGTACACTTACTGTAGTCGATGGAGGCAAGACTGTGGCTGACGGTGATAGCGCCTGCTTCACAGTTCTTCTCACAAAGGCGGCAGGCGATACAGCCCGCGTCACAGTAGGTGCGGGTGACCTTACCTACGTCTACCGACATACATCCTACCCAATAGTTGGCCTCAAAGGGCACCATACGGATAATATGCTTAGGGCAGGCGGTGGCGCATCTGCCACAGCCCTGACACTTGTGATAGTCAACCACCGCCACACCGTTCTTCACGCTGATAGCGTCGAAGGGACAGAGGGCTACGCAGGTGCCGAGCCCCAGACAGCCGTTGGGACAGGTCTTGGCTCCGCCGCCCAGCGCCGCCGCGGCGATACAGTCGTGTACGCCCTCGTATTCATACTTATTCTTTGCGGTGTCGGCACAGCCCGAGCACATTACCTGCGCGCGGATACGCTCCACCTCGCCTACCGCCTCGCCCATAATGGCGCCGATGGCATCAGCGCAGGGCTTACCGCCTACCGTGCAGGCAGAGACCTTCGCCTCGCCCTTCACGATGGCTTCAGCCAGGTTGGCACAGCCCGCATAGCCGCAGCCTCCGCAGTTAGCGCCGGGAAGCACCTCGATTATCTTGGGGACACGCTCATCCACCTTCACCTCAAAGACCTTTGAGGCGATGGCGAGCACCAGTCCCAGAACCCCGCCTACCACGGCGAGGATAATAGCAGCAATAGCAATATTCATTCCGTCAACCTCCTATATTAATACCGGAGAAGCCGGAGAATGCAAGGGTCAAAAGCCCCGCGGCGATAAGCACCAGGGGCATACCGCGGAATGCCTTCGGGCAGTTTGCCAGCTCAAGACGGGCACGGACACCCGCGAAGATGACGATGGCAAGAGTAAAGCCCAGGGCCGCAGAAAAGCCGAATACTACGCTCTCGATGAAGTTATAGCCGTTCTGGATATTGACCAGCGCCGCGCCCAGCACCGCGCAGTTGGTGGTGATAAGGGGCAGATAGATACCGAGAGCATTGTAAAGGGCGGGTACGAAACGCCGTAAGAACATCTCGATAAACTGCACCAACGCCGCAATTATCAGAATGAACGCGATGGTCTGCAGATACTCAAGCTCAAAGCGTACCAAGAGCTGATAGTAAACTACGTGGGTTACCGCACTTGACAGGGTCATAACGAACATAACGGCACAGCCCATACCAAGGGCGGTAGACGCCTTCTCGGAAACGCCGAGGAAGGGGCAGCAGCCGTAGAAGCGGTAGAAGATGAAGTTCTCAAGCAGTACGGCAGTAAACATTATAAGGAAAAGCTCTTTTATCATTTCTTAGCCCTCCTTAAAAACTGTACAAACGCCACAAGGCATCCGAGAGTAACGAACGCACCTGCAGAGGAGATCATAAACAGCACGGGCTTATCATGCAGACCGGGTATATTTACTGCGAAGTCGGTGCCCGACAGCAGAGTTCCCGAGCCAAGCGCCTCACGGATAGTGCCCAGCACAGTCAGCGCCAAGGTAAATCCGAGACCCATACCGAGACCGTCAAGGGCGGAGAGGACAGGGCCGTTCTTAGAGGCGAAGGCCTCCGCGCGTGCAAGGATGATACAGTTAACTACGATAAGGGGTATGAAAAGGCCAAGGGTCTTACTGAGCTCAGGTAAAAACGCGCTGATAAGCAGGTCTACCGCCGTAACGAAGCCGGAGATGACCACGATAAAGCAGGCTATACGCACCTGGGAAGGGATAAACTTACGAAGCAGGGAGATCATCACGTTAGAGCAAATGAGCACCGCAGTCGCCGCAAGTCCCATACCGATGGCGTTAAACATAGTGGTAGTTACCGCAAGGGTGGGGCACATACCAAGAAGCTGAATTAACGTAGGGTTCTGATCTAAAATACCGTTTTTAACGGTGGAAAGTCCCTTATTCATTCCTTCACCTCCTTGAAAGCGCGCAGAGCCATATTGACTCCGTCAGTGACCGCCTTACTTGATACGGTAGAGCCGGTTATCACGTCTACTTCGTCGTATGCGAGCTCCTCGCTTTTCAAATTATACTGCGAAAGGAAGCTCGGATTTGCCACGCGGGTACCCAGACCCGCCGTCTCCCCGCTCATATCCGCTATCTGAATGCCGAAGACTGAGCCCTGAGGGTCGATGCCAACCAGCATAACGATGTCGCCGCCGTAGCCGCGGGTGCTGACCTTGATGCAGTAGCCGAGGTCGTCCCCCTCGCGCTCCACCTGCCAGACGTTATCTATTCCCGCCTCGAAGTCACCCTCTACGTCAGTCTTATCCACTTCTCCTTCGAAAAGTGTGCTGATCTTCTCGTTCATTTCTTTTTCTTTATTTTCCGCTATCTTATCCTTCGTCAGCATATTAACGGCGCCGAGAAGGCCGGAGATAATGCCGCAGATAAGGAGCAGAGCACCCGTTATACGGATGTAGTAAAGGATACCGTTACTTTGCTTCACGTTTCTTACCTCCGAATCTGACGGGTTTGGTGAATCTGTCGATATACCATACCAAGAGATTCATAATTACGATAGCGTAGGAAACACCCTCGCCCGACGAGCCGAAATAGCGGAAGAACACGGTGAGCAGACCGCACCCCACACCGTAAATGATACGTCCGTTATCGGTGACAGGAGAAGTGGCATAGTCGTTTGCCATAAAGAGTGCGCCGAGGAAAAGTCCGCCGGAGAAGAGCTGGGATGCCATATAGGGCAGCGCCGCTCCCTTGGGGAATATAAGCGTCAGCAGAGCCACCGTACCTATGTAAGCAAGGGGAATATGCAGGGTGGTGACACGGCGGATGCAGAGATAGATAAATCCGATGGTGAGAAGCAGAGCCGAGACCTCTCCGAGAGTACCGGGGATATTACCGATAAACATATCAAATATGCTGTAGGAGACCTCTGCACCGTTACCCTTGAGCCCCATAAGAGGTGTGGCGCTCGCCACTCCGTCAAGCTCGGCGGGAACGAAGAAGCCGTTGTATCTATAGCGTATGGGGTCGGTAAAGGTGGTCATATCCACGGGCCAGGAGAAAAGGAATACTCTTGCCGCCAGAGCGGGGTTAAGTATATTCTTACCTATACCGCCGAAAAGCCCCTTTACGATGACCATAGCGAAGAACGCGCCCGCTATGGGAAGCCAGAAGGGCACGGTCACCGGCAGGTTAAAAGCAAGGAGTATGCCCGTGACCACAGCCGAAAGGTCGCCCACCGACACGCGGCGGCGGCAGACAAGGCAGAACAGCCATTCGAAAAGCACACAGGATGCGACCGAGATAAGGGTCAAGTACAGACTGCGCCAGCCAAAGGCGTAGCACGCCCAGATAAGGGCCGGTGTCAGGGCGATTATCACGTCGCCCATTATGGTAGTCGTGGTTGTAGGGCTCTTTATATGAGGAGAAGGCGATACTGTAAGTAAGGACGTATTATCAGTCATTTTTCTCCTCCTTCTTGGTTCTTTCTTCAGCGACCTTAGCCGCCATCTTCTTTTCTCTTATCTTGCCCTTGGCAACACGGATAAACTGCACGATGGGAACCTGCCCGGGACACGTGTAGGTGCAGGAGCCGCACTCGATGCAGGAGTTAACGTCAAACTCCTCGCACCGCTCAAGGTCCTCAACCTGGCTGTACTGCGCAAGGTATATGGGCATCAGCCGCATAGGGCAGGCGGCAACGCACTTGCCGCAACGGATGCAGGCAAAATCCTCCTTGATGGAATATGCCGCCTTGCCCGACAAGGCTAAGATAGCAGAAGTAGTCTTTGTTACGGGGCTTTCAACGTCCCAGATGGCAGAGCCCATCATAGGGCCGCCGTTTACTAACTTCTTAGGCTCCTTGCGGTAACCGCCGCAGAAGTCGATAAGGGCGGAAATGGGCGTACCGATGGGAACGAGCACGTTTTTGGGATTATTTATGCAGTCGCCGTCAACGGTGACCGTACGCTCGATAAGAGGCATACCGTGGGCAAACGCCTGATAGATAGAGGCGGTGGTCTCTGTATTGAAGATAACGGCTCCCACGTCTGCAGGCAGCTTACCCGCAGGGATCTGCTTTCCGGTGAGCACGTAGGTGAGCTGACGCTCGTCGCCCTGAGGATACTTGGTCTTCAAGAGCTTTACCGTTATCATATCCTCGTCAACGATAAGCTCCTCCAGCTTATTTGCCGCGTCACGCTTGTTATCCTCGATGGCGATAATGGCGCGGGATACGCCGATGGCCTTTAAGAGGATCTTCGTACCGTTGATGACAGCTGCAGGATTCTCTAAAAGCAGTCGGTGGTTAGCGGTTATATAGGGCTCGCACTCGGCGCAGTTGATGATAAGCACCTCTGCCTTGCCGATGGCGCTCTGTATCTTGGCATAAGAGGGGAAGCCCGCTCCGCCCATACCGCAGATGCCCGCATTCTTCACTATCTCAACGATGTCCTCGCTTTTAGCCTCGGCGAGACTGCCCTCATAAGGCTTTACGTCGGGAGAGAGCGTATTCTCTCCGTCATTCTCGATATGTACGGTCTGTATGCCACGGCCGCGGGCGTCGTAGCGCACGATGATCTCCTTTACCGTGCCGGACACACTTGAGTGTACCGGTACGCCGAGACCCGTGGGACGGCCGATGACCTGTCCGCGAAGGACCTTGTCCCCCACTGCAACAGTAGCCTCGCAGGGAGCGCCGATATGCTGTAAAAGGGGGATAAATACGTCCGCAGGAGCAGGCATACGCCTTATCTGCGACCGTCTTGTATTTTTATGCTCGTCGGCGTGTATTCCGCCTTTGAATGTAAGTGCCAACTTAATTACCTCACTTATATCTGGTAAGTTGCATTAGTTATAGATATTATACAATAAATTATCGTTTTTTACAATGGTTTTGTGCAAGGCAAATAATACTTTTTTATGAACATCGTGGAGAAAATAACAATCTTTCGCCCGAAAAAATTTTTAAAAAAGTTGTTGACAATCGGGGCAACATGTGGTATTATATATGGGCGTCCGTACGGGCACAAATACGTGGCTGATTAGCTCAGCTGGCTAGAGCGTCCGGTTCATACCCGGCAGGTCGTTGGTTCAAATCCGACATCAGCCACCAGGCCCGTTGGTCAAGCGGTCAAGACACCGCCCTTTCACGGCGGTAACGGG
>JAZQCR010000088.1:0-9478 GCA_045546375.1 Eubacteriales bacterium
ACCCTTTAACCAAAGGGGAAGGCTAATGTGCGTGCTCACCGCTCATAATATCACAGCGGATCGCGGCAGCACGCACCTCCACCATCGGGGGAGGTGGCAACCGCTTGTCGGTTGACGGAGGGGGCGTAACATCCGCGAAGCGGATATATCGCTGTATCAGCCCCTTCCACCACCGGGAATGTAAAACATCATAGAGATGCCGTAACATCTCCGGCGGTCCCCCTCCCACCACTCATGGGGGAGGTGCGTGATCACATCGCCGAAGGAGATATATCACTCGCCGAAGGCGCAAAAGTTGCCGCTTACCTCATCACAGAGGCTTTTTCTTTATCTTACCGCCGTTGCGGGGGTACCCCGCAGGCGTGGCGCCGATCTTCCTTGCGATGATGGCGCATCTTGCCTGCTCACCCTCGGGGCTCTTAAGGAAATATTCTTCTCCCTCGCCCGACAGCTTTAATACGGAAAAGGCGTTTTTCGCTTCCGCAAGCTCGGTAATGCCGTCCTTGCCCTTAAGGGCGATAAAGGCTCCGCCCACCTTCACCATAGGCGAGCACCACTCCGCAAGCACGTTTAAGCGCGCCACCGCACGGGCGGTAACTATATCGAAGCTCTCACGCAGCTCTCCTTGCCCCGCCTCCTCGGCTCTGGCGCAGAGGGTGGTGACGTTAGTTAACCCTAAAGCCTCGCAAACCTCTTCTATAAAGCCTAACTTCTTGGCCGTTGAGTCCATTGCGGTTATCTGAAGATCAGGGCGTGCGATGGCAAGAGGCAGAGTGGGAAAGCCCCCTCCGCAGCCTACGTCCAGCACCGTCGCACCCTCGGGAAAATATTTCACCGCCAAAAGGCAGTCGGCAAAGTGCTTGTACGCCATACCGCAATCGTCTGTGATGGCGGTGAGGTTGTATTTCTCGTTGGTCTCGCGCAGCAGGGAGCCGTATGTACGGAATTTCTCGGCAAGAGGAGCAAACTCCTCTATGCCGTTTTCCTTAAGCGCTTGTAAAAAATATTCGTTAAAGGTCATGTGTGTGGTTGTTAGCAGGAACCTTTTTGAAAAAAGGTTCCTGCACCTCCAAAAACTTTTGTAATGAGTTTTATACTTGGGTTTCGGGATAGAGATGGGGTAATATCTTATATCCGTAGGGCGGTGGCTTGCCGCCGCTTCAAAAGATAAAGTGCAGATGTAACCGCATCTCTATCACGGAGGGGGCAAGCCCCCGCCCTACAAACGAAAACCGCTTATAACATCTCTGTCGCAAGCCCCTTCTCCCTGTTCGGAAGCTTTTGGGGGCGACGCAGTCCGCCGCTGCCCAAAGCGCAGATGAAGGCGGACGAGGAGGTAGCAGGAACACAGTGAAGCCGAGCGTGCGCCGTCGCGCGACGGATGAACTGATGTTCCAATAGGACCCTTTTCACGAAAAGGCGCTAAAAAATCACTTCCTACCTAAATATATCTGCAAAACCGAGATGTCGGCGGGGGAGATACCGCTGATGCGGGATGCCTGACCGAGATTTGCAGGGCGCATAGCAGAGAGCTTCTGCCGTGCCTCAAGGCGGATGCCGTCTATCTTGTTGTAATCTATGTCATCGGGCAGAGCCTTGTCCTCAAGATGTCGGAACTTCTCCACTTCGGCTATCTGCCGCTTGATGTAGCCCGCGTACTTTACCGCCACCTCTACCGAGTAGCACACGTCCTTCGGCAGGCGGGGGCGCTCCTTATCAACGGGAGCAAGAGCCTCGTAGGTAAGCTGGGGTCTGCGGAGCAGCTCTCCTAACTTTATGCCCGAGGTGATGGGCGTGGTGCCGTATGCTTCGAGTATGTCGTTTATGCCCGAGGCAGGGCCCAGGCTGGTGGTCTCTATACGCTCTACCTCTGCCTTTATCTGCGCCTGCTTTGCGCTGAAGCGTGCATACCGCTCCTCGTCTATGAGCCCCACGCGGTAGCCGTAGGGGGTCAGGCGGCTGTCGGCGTTGTCCTGACGGAGCAGGAGGCGGGATTCCGCGCGGCTGGTCATAACACGGTAGGGCTCGTTTGTGCCCTTGGTCACAAGGTCGTCGATGAGCATACCGATATACGACGTGTCCCGACCTAAGATCAGCGGTTCTTCTCCTTTCAGCTTAAGGGCGGCGTTGATGCCTGCTATAAGTCCCTGGGCGGCGGCCTCCTCGTAGCCCGAGGTGCCGTTAAACTGCCCCGCGCCGTAAAGACCCGATACAGCCTTGAACTCAAGGGTGGGTAGCAGCTCGGTGGGGTCGATGCAGTCGTACTCTATGGCGTAGGCGGTACGCATTATCTGCGCCTTCTCAAAGCCGGGCAGGGTGGCGAGCATCTTGCGCTGTACCTCCTCGGGAAGTGAGGAGGAGAAGCCCTGCAGGTACATCTCCTTGGTAGAAGCGCCCATAGGCTCTAAAAAGAGCTGATGACGCTCCTTGTCCGCAAAACGCACTACCTTGTCCTCGATAGAGGGGCAGTAGCGAGGGCCCGTGCCGTGGATGCGTCCCGAATAGATGGGACTGCGGTCAAGGTTAGCGCGGATGATATCGTGGGTCTCGGAATTGGTATATACTATATGGCAGTTTAGCTGTTCTATGCCGTTAAGCGCCTCGGGGTCGGTGTAGTAGGAGAAGGGGGTGATGTATTCCTCGCCCTTCTGCACCTCAAGGCGGGAAAGGTCTACCGAATCCCGATGGATGCGGGGCGGTGTGCCCGTCTTAAAGCGGCGAAGGGCTATTCCCTCACGCGCCAAGGCCTCGGAAAGCTCGTTTGCAGGGAGCATACCGTCGGGGCCTGAGGGTAGGTGCACCTCTCCTATGATTATCTCACCCTTTAAGAAGGTTCCTGCGCAGATGATGACCGCCTTAGCCTCATAAACTGCGCCAAGATGGGTGACCACACCCGTCACCCTGCCGCCCTCGGTCTTTATATCCACTATCTCCGCCTGGATAAGGGAGAGATTCTCGGTATTCTCCAGGGTTTCCTTCATTATCTCTTGGTAAAGGCGTCTGTCCGCCTGGACTCTCTTGCTCTGCACCGCAGGGCCTTTGCCTAAATTAAGGGTGCGGGACTGCAGGGTCACGCGGTCTGCCGCACGGCCCATCTCGCCCCCCAGAGCGTCTATCTCAAAGACTAAATGACCCTTGCCCGTGCCGCCTATGGCAGGGTTGCAGGGCATATTGCCCACGGCGTCAAGGTTGGAGGTGAAAAGAGCCACGCGCATACCTAACCGCGCGCCCGAAAGCGCCGCCTCGATGCCCGCGTGTCCCGCTCCGATCACCGCTATATCTACTTTATCGCATAAGTATTCGTTTCTCATAACACTTTATTATACTATATTTTGCGGAATTGTGCAAGGAGCGGGGGAACCTTTTCGCGAAAAGGTTCCCCCGTACCTCCTCCCAAAGCTCCCAAACATGGAAAAGGGACTTGGTGATAGAGGGTTAGGAATAACTCTATAGCTATATGTAAGGTGAGATGTTTCCTGCACATCCCCTATGGGGGGAGGGGGACCAACCGCAAGGTTGGTGGTGGGGGCTCGGATTTGAGCAAGGATAAAACTTGAGCCCCTTCCACCAACGGACTCTTACTCTCTTCATAGTGGTATTGTCACATTTCCGTCGGTCCCCCTTCCCCCATAGGGGAAGGTGCGACGCTACCACGAACGACAGAGGTATTACCCCATCCCTATCCCGAAACCCAAATAAAAAACCCCCTGTTCGGGAGTTCTGAGGGGGGCGACGCAGCGAGGGTTCCCAACTCCGAGCATTGCGAGGTGTTGGGGTTCTGAGACCTCCGCTGCCACAGGCGCAGATGAAGGCGGACGAGGAGGTAGCAGGAACACGGTGAAGCCGAGCGAGCGCAGTCGCGCGAAGGGTGAGCCGATGTTCCAATAGGACATAGGGGGAACTCTTGCAAGAGTTCCCCCTAAACTTATATAAGTTCAAATAAATAATACATCGGCACCGAGAGGAAGATAGCGGGGACCAGGTTCATCACCGAGACCTTTTTGCCGAAGACCAGATTTATGCCTATACCCATAATGAGGATATTGCCCACGCAGGACAGCATAGCGGTGAGGGGGTCGGTCATATAAGGTGCTACCACGCCCGCCATCAGCTCGAAGGCTCCTTGGTAGATAAGTATCACGAAGCAGGAAAAGAGCACGCCGATGCCTAAACGTGATGCGAACACCATAGCCATAAAGCCGTCAAGGAGCGCCTTTGTATATATGGTAGTGTGGTTGCCGAGGCCGCTCTCGATAGAGCCCACCACCGACATAGCCCCAACGCAGAATAAGAGGCTGGCGGTGACGAAGGCCTCGCTGACCGAGCCGCCCTTGCCCTTCATTTTCTCTTGCAATTTGTCACCTAAGCTCTCAAGGCGCTGCTCTAATCTAAGCCCCTCTCCCACAAGTGCGCCTATGGCGACGGAAAAGATAACAGGCAGGATGGAAGCGCCGGTCATAGCGCCCTCTATACCGATAAAGAGCACGCACAGCCCAAGGCCCTTTTGCACCAGCTCCCCCGACTTCTCGGGTATGAGCTTACCGAAAAGGCAGCCGAGAGTGCCGCCTACCAGTACGGTGAGGATATTAACTAACGTACCTTGCAGGATCACGCTCTTTTACACCTCTTTTGCTCATTCAAACAGTTTATAAGAGTAGCGTAGTCGCGGTTTGCCACCAGCTCCGCAGGAAAAGCGCAGTCTATCATCAGCCGCTTTGCCTCGTCCACCTCACCCAGAAGCTCGGGGGTGTGGCAGTCGCTGTTCACCACGATGCGCGCGCCTACGTTCTTGCAGATCTGTAGCATCTTTGCCATCTTCTCGCCGTAGCCGCGGCTGAGGCTGGCGGCGTTAAGCTCGATGAAGGTGCCGTTTTGAGCCGCCGCAAGCGCCACCGCCGTCATATCGAAGTCGGCGTTTATCCGCTCGGGGTGCCCCAGGGTAGTTACATAGGGGTTAGCGATGGCAGAAAGGTACATACAGGTTATCTCCTCGTAGCTGCCCACCCTGCCTTCGGGCAGAAAATGGGGACTGACGATGGCGATGTCCAGCGTGCGAAGAAGGGCGTCCAGGGCGCTTCCCCTGGCATCGTAAGGCACGTTGTAAAAGCAGATATGCCCCGAGTAGTCGTCAAAGTCAAGCTCTGCACCGCGAAGAAGCCTGACCCCATAAAGGGAGTCAGGCACCTTCTGCGCTAAGATAGCATTCACCGACTCCTCGTAGTTGCTCATATAAAGAGAGCAATGGTCGGTGATGGCTATAGCCTCCAGGCCTATGGCGGCGGCGCGGCGGGCAATGTCGGTTATCTCGCCTACTGCGTGGCCGGAAAGAGCCGTATGTACGTGTGTATCTGTTTTTATCAGCATATATGCCTCAGTTCTTGAGAGAATGAATGGGTGCGGGCACCCGTCCGCCGCGGGAAATGAATTTTTCGGGTGAGCGCATATTGATATCCATAACGGGAGCAGCGCCCAGAAGTCCGCCATAGCTTATCTCCTCGCCTACGCCCTTGCCGTAAGCGGGGATAACGCGCACGGCAGTAGTCTTGGTATTGGCGACGCCTATGGAGATCTCGTCTGCGATGATGCCGCAGATCACCGCCTCGGGGGTGTCACCGGGGATGGCTATCATATCGAGACCCACAGAGCATACCGCGGTCATGGCCTCTAATTTTTCTAAGGTGAGAGAGCCGCTTCTCACAGCATCTATCATACCTGCGTCCTCGGAAACGGGGATGAAAGCACCCGAAAGGCCGCCAACGTGGCTGGATGCCATGACTCCGCCCTTCTTTACCGCGTCGTTGAGCATGGCAAGGCAGGCGGTGGTGCCGTGAGCGCCCGTCTGCTCGAGGCCCATCTCCTCAAGGATGTGAGCCACCGAGTCGCCGATAGCAGGGGTGGGCGCAAGGGAGAGATCGACTATGCCGAAGGGCACGCCAAGACGCTTGGATGCCTCGCAGGCAACCAGCTGACCCATACGTGTTATCTTAAATGCCGTTTTCTTGATGACGTCCGCAAGCTCGGAAAGATCGCAGTCCCCTGCGCGTCTGATGGCAGAGGCCACCACACCCGGGCCGGAAACGCCCACGCTGACCACGCTCTCGTGCTCGCCGATGCCGTGGAAGGCGCCCGCCATAAAGGGGTTATCCTCGGGGACGTTGGCAAAGACCACGAACTTGGCGCAGCCTATGGAGTCCTCGTCCTTGGTAAGGCGCGCAAGCTCCTTGATGGTATAGCCCATACGCTGAACTGCGTCCATATTGATGCCTGCCTTGGTGGAGGCAACGTTTACCGAGGAGCAGACCTTGCCCGTCTCGGAAAGAGCCTGAGGGATGGATGTGATAAGCGCGTCGGCACCCTGAGTAAAGCCCTTCTGCACAAGGGCGCCGTAGCCGCCGATGAAATTGATGCCGAGACCGTCTGCGGCGCGGTCCATGGCGTGGGCGATCTTCACGTAGTCCTCGGGGGTAAAGCCCGCGCCTATCATGGAGATAGGAGTGACAGATACTCTCTTATTTACTATGGGGATGCCGTAGGTGCGCTCTATGTCCTCACCTGTGGCAACGAGCTTTCCCGCGGTGCGCATGATCTTATCGTACACCTTATCGGCGACGATGGCCGCGTCCGCGCCCGCGCAGTCAAAGAGGCTGATACCCATAGTGATGGTACGGATATCTAAGTTCTCCTCTTTTAACATATTTACTGTTTCTAATATATCGTGGATATTAAGCATAGGCATGGGGGCACCTCATATTCTGTGCATGGAGTTGAAGATATCCTCGTGCATGGTGCGTATCTCAAGGCCGTTTGCCTCGCCTAAAGCCGCCAGCTTTTCAGAAAACTCGGTGAAAGGCACGGTGAGCTCCTTACAGTCCGCCAGCATTATCATGGCGAAGTACTCCTGCAGAACGCTCTGGGTGATGTCACAGATATTCACCCCGTATTCACAGCACGCGCCCGAAACCTTGGCGATGATGCCCTTTCCGTCCTTACCGATAACCGTTATTACTGCTCTCATAGTAGTCACCTCAAAATAATATTCGTAGTAATTATATAACATCTCTCGGTATTTTTCAAGGTTTCGGGGGAAAATGAGAGAGATATAGTAAAAATACTAAAATCTGTTGACTACGCAGGAAAAATTGTGTATAATTAATATGTATATTTATAAAAACGTTACGGAGTGATACCCATGTATAATATCGGTATAGATTTAGGCGGCACCTTCATAAAGGCAGGCATTGTCAACGAGGAGAACGAGATAATCGCCAAGCATATGATGGAGAGCCGTGTAGATACCAACATCGACGGCCTTTGCGATCGGATGGTGGAGTGCGCCTCCATCGCCGCGAAGGAAGCGGGCATCACCCTTGATGAGGTAAACTCCATAGGCGTCGGCGTGCCCGGCGCGGTGGATTCCGAGAGGGGCGTGGTGGTCTACTGCTCCAACATCAAGTTCCGTAATACTCCTTTAGCCGAGATAATCAAGGAAAAGACCGGCAAGCCCGTCTACGTGCACAACGACGCTAACGTAGCCGCATACGGTGAGGTAGTGGCAGGCGCGGCAAAGGGCTGTAAGGACGTTATCGTCATCACCCTGGGAACGGGCGTTGGCGGCGGTGTCATCATCGGCGGTAAGATATATTCGGGCTTTAACTCCTTCGGCGGCGAGCTTGGCCACACGGTCATCGTTCACGACGGTGAGCCCTGTCCCTGCGGACGCCGCGGATGTCTCGAGAGCTATGCTTCCGCTACCGCTCTTATCCGCCAGACAAGAGAATGTATGAAGAATCATACCGAGAGCAGAATGTGGTACATCTGCCCCGATATCACCAAGATAGACGGTAAGACTGCATTTGACGCCATGCGCGCGGGCTCTACCGCGGCGGCAAAGGTGGTAAATAAGTATATCAACTACCTTGGCTGCGGACTTACTAACTTTATCAATATCTTCCAGCCGGAGATGCTCCTTATCGGCGGCGGTATCTCCAAGGAGGGGGAAACACTTCTCGAGCCCCTTCGCAA
Source organism: Eubacteriales bacterium (assembly GCA_045546375.1). Classification (GTDB taxonomy): domain Bacteria; phylum Bacillota; class Clostridia; order Oscillospirales; family CAG-272; genus CAKSEI01. Next base: position 8,023 of record JAZQCR010000088.1, read on the forward strand.
GATACTGGCGGTGGAGACCTACGGCGCAAGTATGGATGCACCCAAGACTAAAATAGGAGTCTGCACCCTGCGTAACGACGCAGGCACCATCGGTGCTGCTAATCTGTATAAACTGTACGAGTAAAGAGCATCTATACCGTTCGCGGCAGCGTCGCACCTTCCTTAAGAAAGGGAAGGGGGACCGCCGAATAACCGACCTCATCACTATAGGTGTATATTGATTCGGTGGTGGATGAGTATGATCGATGCAGATTTCCGTCAGCAGACGGAAATCGACCTTATAAATCCAATGTACGAACATAACAAGTCATTACTTGAAAATTCTCAGACTCTTCGCAAGGAAATGACCCGCGAGGAGCGGATAATATGGTATGACCTCTTAAAAAGATTACCGTTCCCTGTAAAAAGACAGTTTGTAATAGAGAATTATATCGTAGATTTCTACATACCAAGCAAAAAGGTAGTAATAGAGATAGACGGCAGTCAGCACGGGCGTGAGGCCGACCGCGAGGCTGACAGGCTCCGAGATGCAAAACTAGGAGAGTACGGTATCAGGGTGATACGGTACACAAACCGAGAGATAAATAAGAATATGAACGGAGTAACGACTCATTTGCTAAAGAACTTGGGTGTTACTTTTGATGAATTGAAGGTAAAAGGATGATTTTTGCCCGAAGGCAAAAATCTGCTTCCGTCATACTCATCCACCATGCTACGCATGGTCCCCCTTCCCTCACTTAGGGAAGGTGCGCGCTACCGCGACTCATAGAGGTGCGGCGAATGCGATATGTGCCTGACGGCACGCTAATTTAATCTGATCTTAATTTATTAACAATATAAGAGAGGTGTACACCAATGAATCTTAAGGTAAAAGCAGTGCTGGACCCTCAGTTCCAGCCTATGTCCGTAGTTCTCCGTGACTACAATGCGGCAGTAGCTGCAGCAGAGAATCAGCCCCTGGTTATCGGTATCGTCCGTAACAAGGGCTACGTATCTGCCTTCAAGACCATCATCTACAAGGATGGTACCGGTCACGATGAGGAGAACATCCGCTTCATCGAGCGTATCGTAAAGACCATGCTGTGGGTCAAGGGCGGTTACAAGGTAATCGTAGCAGGCTCCAAGGTAGTAGCTGACGCTATCGCGGCTCAGTATACCAAGGGCGGCGCACGTGAGTTTGACGCTGACTTCATGGCTCGCGTTTACGAGAAGCCCTTCGAGGTTGAGTGCCGCGGTATCGAGAATGCTCCCGAGACCGACGAGAGCGCAGCTCCCGTAGGACGTCACCTGGACGGTTGCCGTATCGGCTTCGACGCAGGCGGATCCGACCGTAAGGTATCTGCCGTTATCAACGGCGAGAGCGTTTACTCCGAGGAGGTAGTTTGGTTCCCCAAGACAAATTCCGATCCCGATTATCATTACAACGGAATTCTTGAGGCTATGAAAACAGCCGCTT
>JAZQCR010000089.1:0-2926 GCA_045546375.1 Eubacteriales bacterium
TGTATAAGCACCTTCTCCTTGTGCCCGAGCATACCTGCAGTCTTAACGAGCAGGTGTGGCTGATAGATACCGAGAACTATAGCCGAGAGCATTTCGAGGCGGTACGAGGTGAAGAAAGGTATCAGAATATGGAGCGCTCATGGCAGGAGCAGAGGGATTATATCCTGCAGGCGGTAGAGGCGCTGAAGCCTTATCCGTCCTATGAAAGAGCAAAGGCTGTCCTTGAGGAATACCGCCGCTCTGAGCCTGATTTCACCGCTTTAGAGAGCGTTTCGGGCAATAGCATCACGCTCTGTGGCTGGAATATAGCATGGAACGAAATGGGCGCTATATGCCGCCTTGAAAAGGATGGCAAGGTGTATGCGGATAGCGAACATCTGCTTGGCAGATTCCGCTACGAAGCCTTTTCCGAGGATGACGTAAACGGATTTCTCGACCGCTATCTAAAGCCACATATGCGGCAGGTGGAATGGGCGTACGACGACTTCGGTAAGCGCGGATTAAATAAGGATATGCCAAAGTATTATTCCTGCGACGGCACTCTTATGGGGGCATATACCGACGGTAGCTCTCTTTACCTTACGGTAGAGTGTGAGCCCGTGGCAAATAAGCTCTACGGTTGCCCCGCGAGAATGAATATGATGATAACACCTACCGCGGACAACGTTACCTTCGACTTCGCGTGGAATGAAAAGCCCGCAAACCGCATCCCCGAGGCGCTTTGGTTGGAGTTCGCCCCCGTAAAGCCATTGACCGCTATCAGTAAGTTAGGTGAGGAGGTTCATCCTCTCGACGTGGTATACGGCGGCAGCAGGGAAATGCACGGTACCGATGGCACTCTGCGCTTTGAGGATATTACCCTCACCCTTCCCGACACGCCTCTCGTGTCGGTAGAGAAGCCTAACGTCTACGCTTTCCATCAGAAGACCATGCGCGATAATACCAAGGGCGTGTGGGTCAACCTCTTCAACAACATGTGGGGAACCAATTTCCCTATGTGGTACGAGGACGACGCACGGTTTAGGATAACTATACGATAAAAGAGATGGCAATGCCATCTCTTTTTGATGAAACGTTGTAGGGGCTGGCGCCTTCGACAGCCCGCATAAAGAGATGCGTTTAGATAAAAAAATATTATTTGTGTGGTACGTCGAGGGCGCCGTACCCTACGAGATTGCATTTTTCGGTCAAACATCTCTGTGTTTTTCGCGGTAGCGTCGCACCTTCCCTAAGTGAGGTAGCGAAGCGGCGCCACGGTAGTGAATGACAGCCCATAGGCGGCTGTCAGAGCCGTGGCGTGACCGAGCCGCAGCGAGACGGGGGACCGCCGGATATGTAATTCTATTACTTCGATCGGACGTAAATCCCGGTGGTGGAAGAGTATGATGAGTGAGGATTTCCGTCCATAAACGGAAATCGACCGTCTTGCCTTCCCCTTTGGTCAAAGGGGAAGGTGGATGCGATGAAGGCGCAGACGGATGAGGATTTGGCAATGCGGATTTCCGTCCGCAGGCGGAAATCGACCTTATTTACCTATAAAGGAAAATAGGATGATTTTTGCCATGAGGCAAAAATCTGCTTTGATCATACTCATCCGTCACTCGCCACACCGAATTCCAACACCTCACTTCATTCGGTGATGTGAACTCGATGGCTCGTGCCACCTTCCCTTACTTAGGGAAGGTGCGGGACTGTGATTGCCGTTTATAATGGCGTAGCGATTTGCGAGAGTGCGAAGGGAATGATGCGAGATTACACATTGCATTTTCCATCTATCTATGCTATACTAATACGACCTGCGAAAAAAGAATCAACGGAGCGAAAAATGAGAAATAAAACAGAGGAAATGTATGCCAACCTAAACCCATGGCGGTTGTTTTTTAAGGTGGCGCTACCCGGTATGGTCAGTATGTTTGCCATGTCGGTATACAGTATCATAGAGGGAATCTTCATCGGTCAGACCTTGGGTGAGAGTGCTTTTGCAGCTATAAATATCGCTATGCCTCTGGTGTTTATCAATTTCTCTATTTCCGACCTGATTGCAGTGGGTGCCTCCGCGCCTATCTCCGTGGCGCTGGGCAGGGAAGACCACAAGAGCGCAAACAATACCTTTACCTGCTCGGTGATAATGATATTTATCGCGTCCATCGTAATGGGCAGTATCATGTTCTTCGCCGCAGAGCCGCTGTCACGGCTTATGGGTGCTGACGGAGAGCTCCTTGATACTGCGGTGCGGTATATGCGTACCGTGGCTCTGTGCAGTCCGCTGTCCACCATCTTTTTCGCTATGGATAACTATCTGCGCATCAGCGGCTACGTTAAGACCAGTATGGTCATCAATATCCTGTCCAATCTTGCCACAGTCGCGCTCCTCTCCTTCTTCCTTTTAGTGTGTAAGATGGACGTAGTGGGCTCGGCCCTTGCCACCTCCATCTCCATGAGCATCTGCTCTATGGTGTCTATGATGCCCTTTGTCTTTAAGAAGGCACTTCTGCGATTCACGAGGCCTCGCTTCAGCTTCTCCATGATAAAGCAGATAGCCGCCTGCGGCTCGCCTATATTCTTAAATAACATTTCCGGTCGTATCACCTCTATACTTATGAATATCTCCCTGATGACTCTTGGCGTAAAGATACTTGGAGAGGGCGGCGGCACCACCGCCGTTGCGGTATACGCGGTGCTTATGTACTCAAGTGACCTTTGCTGGCCGCTCTTATACGGTATCGCCGACTCCCTTGCGCCTGCCCTCGGTTACAACTGGGGCGCGCAAAACTATGCAAGAGTCAAGAAGATAGCAAAGTGCGGTTATATAGGTACGGCCATTATAGGCCTGGTGTCCACCTCATTTCTTTTCTTGTGCCCCGACCGTATCGCATCATGGTTCGTACACGCAGAGGATTCGACCCTCCTTGAGATCTCCTCCCAC
>JAZQCR010000090.1:0-4706 GCA_045546375.1 Eubacteriales bacterium
GGCTCTTCTACGGGAGTCTCGATGACAGGCTCCTCGATCACAGGTTCTTCTGCGGGAGTCTCGATCACAGGCTCTTCTGCGGGAGTCTCGATCACAGGTTCTTCAATTACGGGCTCTTCTGCGGGAGTCTCGATGACAGGCTCATCGATCACGGGCTCTTCTACGGGAGTCTCGATCACAGGTTCTTCAATAACAGGCTCATCAATAACAGGCTCATCAATAACAGGAGCCTCTTCAACAGGTGCAGCAGGAGCAGGAGGCACGATGGTCGTACCGCTCGTCATAGGCTTACCGCAATTAGTGCAAAAACGAACGTCCTTCGATATCATAGTTCCGCAGGACAGACAAGCAACCTTGGAGGTGTCCACCGGCATACGGTAGCCGCAAGAACTACAAAACGCAGTATTATTGGGCACCTCGGCGCCGCACTGAGGGCAACGGGCAACCTTGCGTATCTCGAGTATCTGTGCCCTGCTCTCCGCGATGGTCGCTTCGGCATCCTTTATGGCGGTCATCATCACCTGGAATTCAGGCTCGAAATCATCAGCGTGTACTACGGCGTACAGCTTGCCTATCTGATAGTAAAGCGACTCTATTCTCTTTTCCTCTTCGGAAATAATGCTGTTTATTCTCGCGATATCCGTCATATCCTTGGTCCTCTTCACCGCAGACTGACTTGCCTGGCTGATCTTTTTACTGAAATCATCAAAAAAAGCCATTATACGTCTCCTGTTTATGACATTATTTATATTTTAATTATACAAGAACACTCGACATAAGTCAACAAAAATATGTCAAAATTATGACATAACGCCCCGATACTTGGCAGTATCGGGGCGTTATGAATTAATAAATCACATTTTACCTACTACAGCGTAGTTATACAGCTCCTTAAGCGCCGAAACAAGAGAAACTCCGCCCATGGCCGCGCAAAACGGTACAATAAACGATGTAGCCATCACGTAGGGGGTGGCGAAAACTGCCGCGCCGGTTATCTTATTTAGTATAGAATGAGAAGAGGCAAACTTCTTAAAGCGTGCCGCCGCAGTTAAGTATGCGGTTATGCGAAGGAATACTACAAGCAGGAAAAGCACCCACAGTATCCAAGGAAGCATACCAAACAGTCTCGGCAGGATCATAAAGAACATAGTGATATAGAAAAGAAGATCAGCTACGCTGTCAAGCTTCGCGCCAAAAGCGCTGGTGGTCTTGGTCAAGCGAGCAACGGTGCCGTCGAGAACGTCGCTTAAGCCAGTGAGCGTGTACACTATGTAAAAGGCGCGGGTAAAGGGCTCTGTAAACATCATACAAACCGTTCCGACTATACGCGCCGACGTAATGATATTCGGTATGTAAGCTATCATTCTCTTCCCTGCCTTTCCTATTATTTTAGTATTATATCACTATTCTTTGGGAAACGCAACACAAATTGACAAAATTTACTTTTAGTCAATAAGCATCCAGCCCACTATAAAAATACAGGTGATGGGACAGACCGCCGCCCCCAAAAAGAGACCCATCTTTACAATATTAAAGATGCCCTTAAAAAATGAACGAACAGGGCTTTTCTTTTTTCTCTTCCTTACAGGGGGCGCGAGTCTTACGCCCGAGCGCACCGTCTGACGGATAGTTATCGCGGGATCTCTGTACCTTCTGAACGTTGATATATTCTGACTTCTTACCATTTTTCTTACCTCCATAGGTTATCTTACAATGGAATTATACCAATGGAGGTGTCCCATAAAAAGGACAGAGAAAAAACGCTCTTTCGAGCGTTTTATATGCAGAGCATCACGGCGGTGAGTATACCGAGGAAAGCAAAGTTGAAGGCGGAGAAAACTCCGAGATAGTACCCTCCTTTACCGGGATTATGGGTGGTATACTCACGGAAGGTGATCAGGCTGGCAAGGGACGCGATGATAGTACCTGCGCCTCCGATATTTACACCGACAAGCAGATCCGCGTAATTGCCGGTAAACTGCGAGAGCAGGATGGATGAAGGCACATTACTTATAACCTGGCAGGAAAGCACGCTGACGAGAAGTGTATTCCCCTCAAGGAGTGTGGAGAACATCTCCTTCACCGCAGGGATACGCGCCATATTGCCTGCAAATATAAAGAAGAATACGAAGGTGAGCAGTAAAGGATAATCCACGTTGCGCAGAGCTCTTTTATCCATAAAGAAGAGCACCGGCGGGATCACCAAAAGTCCGATGAAATACGGGATACCCTTGAAAACGATGGCGATGGACAGCGCAAACAGCGCGAGATAGGTAACGGTGCGTCCCACAGGGAGCTTGGTCTCTTCACTCTCTATCTTCATGGGCTCGCCCTTTACGAATATGATGCAGCAGAGGGTGATAAGCATTATGGAAAGAGCAAAGGGCACTGCCATTATGCTCATAAACTCAAGGGTGGGTATATTGAATTTAGAATATAAGTAGAGGTTCTGCGGATTACCGAAGGGGGTGAGCATACCGCCAAGATTAGCGGCGATATTCTGCATAATGAAGGTGAACGCCATATACTTTTCCATCCCCGTGGTGGACAGGACAAAGTATCCGAGAGGTAAAAAGGTGAGCAGAGCCATATCGTTTGCTATCAACATAGAGCCGATAAAGGTGATATAAACGAGGGCCAGCACGCTCTTGCGCGCAGTACCGAAGCACTTGACTATCTTCTCTGCCATGGTATAGAAGAAGCGGATGTTCTTAAGGGCACACACCACAGCAAGCACCGCAAAAAGGCAGGTCAGCGTCTTAAAGTCAAAATAGCCGAGATATTCAGCGTCGGGGGGCACCACCACCGAAGTAATGCACGCCGCCGCAAGGGCTACGGTCATAACTACGTTCTTTCTTAAAAACGAAAGAGCGTGTCTGAGTACGCTTATAACTGCCGTGCCGAAAAACGGCCTTATTCTCTTCCCTGTCAGTACTCTTGTGTTCAAAGCAAAACCTCACAAAATAATTTCACACACAATTTGAAATTATATCACAACGGAGGGGAAAAATCAACAGGAATAAGAATAAAAAGAGAAAAAGCGGCGTTGGGAAAAGCACCATAGTGTCGGTTCTCGGTGCCAGACTTGCAATGCACGGCATAAGGGGCTATAAATAAGCCCCTTTTATACTGATTATTTGATTTTGCCTTTAACTTTCTCGGCTTTGTGTTTCGCCATTTCAGCCTCGTTTTCAAGCCCCTCATTTTTGTAGAGATTAGCAAGCTCGAGCCACGAGTTATAGGATTTTTCGTATTCACCCATATAAATGTCGTAGCATGTGGCTTTGTTTGAAAGACCGCAGTGGTCATGAGCACCGAGCTTTTCTGCGGTTTCGAAACATTCTATTGCTTCATTATACCTGCCGAAACGCTCGTAAGCGGTACCGAGATGAACATAAAGAATACCTTCTTCGGGGAATAGTTCAATTGCTTCTTTAGCGGTCGCTTCCAGTTCATCGTAGCAATCATAATAATATAGTGCTTCACAAAGCGTTGACCATTCATAATGATTATATCTATCAGATTCCACTCTATTCTTGATATAAGGAATTATCTCATCATAACTGTCTCCTGCTTCGCGTTCTATCCTTATTTTAAAATCAAGTGCACTGTAATATGACTCGGGGTCCTCGGTATAATCTCTTGAAAGTATTCTGTCATACCATTCGCGAGCTCTCCTTCGTGAATTCACATACATTACATCATTAATCAATGCGTAATTATACATATCTCTCATAGTAATATCATCTGAATTTATCAGCTTGCGAAACTCGAATTCAGCAGCTAGAAAATCTTCTGGAAGGTCAGTTCTTTTATATACTGCCGCAAGACGCTCGGCATAATTTCTGTATGCTACGGAATTTGATTTATAGAAATCATCAACCGTAACGCAGTAAAGCGTTGCAAGTTCAGGAAGACGAAGCACATCGGGAAGAGCGTTCCCGCACTCCCAGCGGGAAACGGTCTGTACGGTGACACTGAGCGCTTCGGCAACCTGCTCTTGTGTAAGTTTCTTCTGATTTCGGAATTTTCTTAAATTATCTGAAAATAACGTAGACATTGTTTTACTCCTTTGGGAATTATTAGAAGCTTCTGTCTGTATTATATCCGAAAGAGCATCCAGTGTCCATATCACGATTTATGATATTATTCTCTTTTTATGTTAAGTTCAGATAGGAATAACAATCATTTAGTGGATACATACAAGGAGAAATAAAACACAAGTCTTTATATCAACAAAAGAAAAAAGTACTCTCGGTAAAACCGAAAATGCCTTCTATTAGTAAACACAATGCCTATCCATCCAAAGATTCGTTGTGCCTTACCAAAACTCCCTAAAATGAATATAACCAACGACTCATATGAGTTGTTGGTAATTGTGTAAGAACTATAAAATAAATATTATCGGTAGTTTTGCTGATAAATTTGAACTCTCATAAAAATCACGGCGAAGCCGTGTATATCATCAATTCCGCAGGAATTGCATATCATCAAAACGAAGTTTTGTATATCATCATTGCGAAAAGAAATGCAGCCTGCGGCTGATGATATACACCTTCGGTGATGAGATGCACGCTTGCGCGTGATGATATACCATTGCTTTCGCAATGGATAAAAAATCGACAGGTCGAAACCTGTCGATTATTGGCTATGGGCTACAAAAAAGATATTTTTGCTGTTTTTGCATATGAATTCGAACTCTTACA
>JAZQCR010000091.1:0-15868 GCA_045546375.1 Eubacteriales bacterium
GCAGGGGGAACTTTTTGCAAAAAGTTCCCCCTGCAGTATCTTATTCGTATTTAGCTCGCTCGCCGCCGATATATTTTGGGCGGGTGCGTGCGCAGAGGATGCGTGCGCTGCCGAGCATATCGAGAGAAAGACGCAGAGGGACTGCCACCTCTCTTAAGTGCATACCGATGAGAGTACCGCCGATGTCAAGGCCTGCGTGAGCCTTCACGTGCTCCACGGTAACGGGAGAGGCGAAGTTCTCCCAGGCGCAGGTGGCAAAGGAGCCGCCCGCCTTAGGCTTAGGCACGGCGCACACGGGGTCGAGGCCGTACTTCTCGGCGCATTCGCTCTCCATAATGATAGCGCGGTTAAGGTGCTCACAACACTGCGCCGCCAGATACACTCCCGCATCCTTGCAGGCGGAGTATATGACCTCAAAGACCTCTTTAGCACTATCGTAGCTGGAGGCGTGACCTATGACACCTCCGGCTATCTCGCTGGAGGAACAGCCTACTATCAGTATCTGCCCTGCTTTGATGCCGCTTTCCTTTATTAATTCGTCGATTATTACTTTTGCCTGTTCTTTAATATTCATTTTCATCACCTGTCAGCGCTTCGCTACCCCCAAAGGTGGAGCTGCAAGGTCAGGATCCTCTCTTAAATTTGATCAAACTCAACGTTAGTAGTATATATCCAAAAACCATTTCTGTCAAGGTGTTGCAAAAAAAGTCGATATAAGATATAATACTGACAGAATATAAGGAGGTGCGCCGATGGATAAGGGAAAACGCATAAAAAAATTAGTTTTATCAGGGCTGTTCTTAGCTACAGCCTTCGTCCTGCCCTTTTTGACGGGTCAGGTGCCCGAGATAGGCTCAAAGCTGTGCCCTATGCACATCCCCGTGCTTTTATGCGGCTTCATCTGCGGGCCTGCGTGGGGCAGCGCGGTGGGCTTTTGCGCGCCGCTACTGCGATCGCTTACCTTGGGAGTGCCTCTGTTCTTCCCCTCTGCTCTGTGTATGGCCTTCGAGCTTGGGGTATACGGCCTTACTGCAGGGCTCTTCCATAGACTGTTACCGAGGAAAAAGCCGTACATCTACCTATCCCTCTTATTATCAATGGTGCTTGGCAGGCTGGTGTGGGGCGCAGCCATGTTTGTCTGCCTGGGCATCACCGGCGGCGCCTTCACCTTCGGCGCGTTTATGGCAGGCGCATTTACAGGGGCTATCCCCGGAATAATAATACAGATAATACTTATCCCTCTTACCGTGATGCTTATAGATGGCAGGATCAATGGTAAAGACTCTCTTTGACAGAATAGACAGCCTGCTTCAAAAGGGCTCCGTCATCCTGGCGATAGACGGAGGAAGCGGCAGCGGTAAGACCACCCTTGCAGGTGAGCTCGCCGAGAAATACGGCTGCAGCGTTTTCCATATGGACGACTTTTTTCTGCGTCCCGAGCAGCGCACAGCCGCACGCTTTGCCGAGGCAGGGGGCAACGTAGACCGCGAACGGTTTCTCTCGGAGGTGCTTACACCTCTTTCAAAAGGAGCGGCGGTGGTATACCGACCCTTCGACTGCTCGCGGATGACCCTCGGAGAGGAGATAAGGGTAGAGCCTACCGCACTTACCGTTGTAGAGGGCGCGTACTCTATGCACCCCACCCTTGCAGGCTTTTACGACCTTTCGGTCTTTCTCGATATCTCACCCGACCTTCAGCGGGAGCGCATCATCGCTCGCAACGCAGAGAAAGGGGCTAACCTCTTTTTTGAGAGATGGATACCCCTTGAGGAAAGATACTTCGCCGAAACTGATATCAAGGGCAGGTGCGATATGGTATTTCGCTTGCAAAAAGAGCCCGAATAGGTTATAATATACGTAATAAAATTATAAGGATAAATGAAATGAAAAAAGTAATGCTGGTCTTCGGCACAAGACCCGAAGCCATAAAAATGTGTCCCTTGGTAAACGAGCTTAAAAGCCGTGAGGGGCTAAAGACCGTGGTCTGCGTCACGGGTCAGCACAGAAGTATGCTGGATATGGTGCTTGATGCCTTCGGCGTTGAGCCCGAGTACGACCTGTCGATAATGCAGGACAAGCAGACCCTATTTGACGTGACGGTGAATATCCTTAACCGTATCAAAGAAGTTCTCGACAAAGAGAAGCCCGACGTAGTGTTGGTGCACGGAGACACCTCCACCACCTTCGTCACCTCCCTTGCCTGCTTCTATCTGCAGATACCCGTAGGCCACGTGGAGGCGGGGCTCCGTACCTATAATATCTACTCTCCCTACCCCGAGGAATTTAACCGTCAGGCGGTAGGCATCATCGCGAAATACAACTTCTCTCCCACACCTCGCTCAAAAGAAAATTTAGTCCGCGAGGGTAAGGACGAGGATACCATCTATATCACGGGCAACACCGCTATCGACGCGCTGAAGACCACCGTGCGTGAAAGCTACACCCACCCCGAGCTTGAGTGGGCATCCGACTCCCGACTTATTATGCTCACCGCTCACCGCCGTGAGAACTTAGGAGAGCCTATGCGCCGTATGTTCCGCGCTATCAAGCGTATCGTGGACGAGACGCCCGATGTGAAGGTCATTTACCCCATCCATATGAACCCCGTAGTCCGCGAGGCGGCAAACGAGATCTTCGCAGGCGAAGAGAGAGTCCGTATCATCGAGCCCTTGGACGTGCTCGACTTCCACAACTTCCTCTCCCGCTCGTACTTAATCCTCACCGACTCGGGAGGAATACAGGAGGAGGCTCCTTCCCTGGGCAAGCCCGTCCTGGTAATGCGTGACACCACCGAGCGCCCCGAGGGCATCGACGCGGGAACCCTCAAGCTGGTGGGCACCGACGAGGAGGTCATATACGACGCGTTTAAGACCCTGCTCACCGATAAAGGCGAGTATGAAAAGATGAGTAAGGCATCCAATCCCTACGGCGACGGCTACGCCTGCAAGCGTATCGCCGATATCCTCGAGGGCAAGGAGACTGAAGAATTCAAGGCGTAAAAATTAAAGAGAAGCTACAGCCGATGGCAGTAGCTTCTCTTTTTCTTTATCTGACGGTATAAAAATTTCTATTCTCGCCACGAAATATCTCCCACATAATCTGAGCGCCAAGCCGAAAGCCTTCCACAAAGCAATCCTCCTCGGATATACCGCCCAGCTCGGTTATTATATCTTCGATCTTTTCGTAGAGTTCTCTTTCTTTTTCATTTAAAGCGGGTGTAAATTCATCCATTCTCTCCGTTAGCTCCTCCATAAGCCTTCCATATTCCCCACTCTTTTTTATAAATCTTTCTGACGGATTAACATTTCCATGATAAAGTTCCGCTAAAACAGACATTGCAACCTCCTACGCATTTATTGTTTATTATATTATAGCGGATTTTACGCTAAATGTCAATAGCGAATTATCCGCTAAATTATAATTGTCTTAAATTAGATCATAGGAGTTATCAAATGTTATATCAAAGAATACGGGATCTGCGCGAGGATAAAGATCTGACGCAGAAGCAAATGGGAGAGATACTCTCCTGCAGTCAACGCGTTTACAGCAACTATGAGCGCGGCGAACTGGATATTCCAACTGAAATACTTATCAAGCTCGCAGATTTCCACAAGGTGTCCGTGGATTACATTCTAAACAGAACAGATAAACAAGAGCTTTTCAAATGATCAACAAAAAGTCTGTTTCTTTCGAAACAGACTTTTTTTATTTCATAAATCTCATCATCACCGTGGCGCTTTGTGCGCGGGTAGCGCCCGTACGCGGACTGAGGGACGTGGGGGTGATGCCGCGAATAAAGCCGCGGTCGTTCGCCCAGCTCATGGCAGGAAACGCCCAGGCGGACACCTCGTCGGCGTCCTCATAGCCTGAGAGGCTCGTCCCTGCGCTGACGTCAAGCCCCTTTACCTTTCCCGAATAGCGGTAAAGGATAGTGGCGAACTGTTCCCTGGTGAGCATCCCCTCGGGGGAGAAGACTGTTGGGGACATACCGTCCACAACGCCCTTTGCATACGCCCACTTGACAGCACTCTCATACCACTTTCCCACCGAAACGTCGGTAAAGGGCAGGGTGAGTCCGCTTACGTCAGGCTCGCCCTCCAGTCTGTAAAGCACGGTGACCAGCATCCCTCGGGTCAGCTTTCCCTCCGGAGCGAAGGAAGCACCGCTGACCCCCGCGAAAATGCCGTTATGCATACAGTACGCCACCGACTCTGCGTACCAGGCAGTAGGAAAAACGTCCTTCATAGCGCTGACGGAGGCAGAAAGGGTTCCGTCGGCGGCAACGTAAACGGTATATTCCCTCTCTCTTACAGTCTTGCCCTTTTCCGAGCGTACCTTTAAGGTATGTATCCCCTCGGTGAGCCCCGACAGAGTATGCTCAAAGGGATACTTAGTCCCCGTAAATACGGTCTTTCCGTCTAAAATATAGCTTATCTTATATTCCCCGCCGGGATAGTTATCATAGGCGGAGAGGCGCAGGGTATCAGTCGCCTCCAGTCTCTCGAGAGGCACGTAATACTTCCCATCTCCATCGAGAGAGGCCTGCATAGAGGCGTTTGACGCCACCGCGTTCTTGTAAGCTGTGAGCACCCTATCATTTCCCGAGAGAGAATAGCGATTACCGCCGAAATCGGTATTAAAGTAATATATCGCCTTCACCTGCGGAAATACGCGGTTAACGTAGGTGTAGAAATATTTAAGAGACTGCGCCGCGTGCTCCGCGGTCTCAGTCTTTGAGGTGCTGAAGTAGCAGAAGCCGCACTCGGAGATGACTATAGGCTTTCCCGGGAAGGCCTGCGCCGCATGGCGGATACGCTCTATCTGATTTTCATATTCGCCACGTGAGTAGAAAGCGTCCGTCTGAGAGCCGATACCTGCCGAGACGGAGGAAGAATAGTTATTATAGGTGGAGATCCCTACCCAGTCAACGTATTTATCCCCGGGGTAAAAATCGTTCAGGTCGTAATTCCAGTTGGACACGGCAGTAGGCGAGTAGACCATAGCCACGTTGGGCGCTACCTCGTGTACGTAGTCCGCCACGGCACGAAAGGCGGCCTTAAAGGCGGTGGTATACTCACTCTTGGTATAGCTGTCAAGGTTAGTCCAGCAGTTTACCTCCGCGGCAAAGCGAAGGAGGAAGCGGTGCTCCTTTTGTTCTGCCAACCAATCGATATTACGCTCTAAATATTCTCTGTACTCCGCCTTCACCACGTCGCGCAGCTCGGAGATATTCTCCTTCGGCATATTCCAGGCGATCTCGATAAGGCCGCCCGTGTCCTTGGGCAAAAGGCGCGCGTAATCGTAGATATTCTCATTATAATAATGAACGTAGATAAGCCTGCCGCTGCTTTCACCGGGATGTGTGCCGCAGGAGCCGAAGTAGGTGCCGCCGGCGGGCTCGTTGATGGCACCGTAATAGGGATATGGCGTATCTGCCTCGGCAAAAACGGCAAGGTTCTCGTCGGTCAGGTGGGCGAGCATAGCATCCAGGCACTTCAGCTTATCGTCGAAATCGTGACCCATACCGTCAAGGACGGTATAGTATTTAAGTGCCTTCTCGTAGTAAGCGTAGGCATCCGAGTACATAGTCTTCTTCTCATACTCCAGCGCCGCCTTCTCGCAGGGGGTGGCCAGGCGCATATACGCCTCCTCGCTTTTGACCCCCGAGTACACCGCCTCTATGCGCTTAACGCAGGAGATGATGGCATCCCCGTCACCGCGGGACAGCGCATCCTTATAATCCGCCTGCACGTCCCAGTAGCTTTCCGCGCGGCATAAGACGGCACAGCCTGCCAGGATGAGTATTGCCAGTATAAGGGAAACCGATCTCTTCATTTTCCTCCGAAACGAAAAAGCGGTATAAACCGCTTTTTCTTACTTTATCTTAGTGTAAATATCCTTCATAGTATAGTAAGCTAACTTGGGACGGCGGTATTCGTTTACGATACCCTTGTTATTATAACTGCGGGCACGGTTCAGCTCGTTCTCCGAGCGGATGTCACAGTACTGCCATACGTATGTGCCTGCAACGCCCGGCTCCTCGATGCACAGCTCTGTGACCAGCTTAAGAAGGCGAGCCTGATACTCCTCAGTCCACTTGGTGACGGTGAAGTCGGAGTAGCCGTAGACTGCGGCGGTGCCGTACTCACTCATTACGATAGGCTTGTCGCCTACACCGCATTCGATGGCACGCTGACGAAGCCAGGGGATAAACTTATTCCACCCCTCCATAGGCTCACCGTACCAGCCGATGTACTTATTTACCGAGATAACGTCCATTAAGGGGAAGCAGATATCGCTCTCCACAACGTTGGTAGCAAAGGTGATAAGGCGGTTGCCGCCCTCTGCGCGCAGGTGGTTAGCGTACAGCTCACAGAGCTTGTAGCCGCCCTCGGTATTAGAGCTACACTCGTTATTGATGCCCCAAAGGCAGATGGAAGGATGGTTATAATACTGCTCGCTCATCTCCTTATGCATAGTAAGACCGCGCTCTAATACTACGGGGTCCTTCATCCTGTCCTCGGAAAAGCCCCACATGGGTATCTCGCTCCAGAAGAGCAGTCCCGCGTCGTCAAGCATATCCATAAACACCTTGGAGTTGGGATAGTGAGAGCCGCGAACGGTGTTACAGCCCATATCGAGGATTATGTTAATATCCTTCTGCCCGATAGCGGCAGGCACGGCAAATCCCCAGTCGGGATGCTCCTCGTGTCTGTTAACGCCCTTAAGGAAAAGGCTCTTGCCGTTTAAAAGGATGTCGGTGCCCCTCGTCTCTATCCTTCTGAAGCCGATGCGGTCATAAAGGTCATCACAGCAGGTCTCGATGCCGACGCCGTACATCTGCCCCTTCAGCACGTCCCAGAGGCGAATATTCTCCACCTTGGCAGAGAGAGCAAGCTCGATCTCAGCGGCGCAGGTGAAGGTGACCGTCTCCTCTGCTACCTCAGCGCCCTCTAAGATAAACTTAACGGGAACCGTGCAGGGAGCGAATGCCTGCAGCTTGATCTTGGCGATAACATCAGCGCAGGTGAGATCCTCGTTTAATTCATATTCATAGTGTACGTTCTCTATATAGCAGTCGGGAAGCTCGCTTACGGTCACGTCACGGATGATACCGCCGTAGTGATACCAGTCAACGTAAGGAAGGGGGATGGTCTGCATATTGCTGGAGGCATCTACGCGGAGGATGAGCTTATGCGTGCCGGGAGTGGTCTCGGTGATGAAACGGAAAGCGGAAAATCCACCGTAATGGGAGCCAAGCTCCACGCCGTCAAGATATACGGTGCAAAGCCCTGAAACCGCGCCAAACTCAAACATAGCGCGCGAGCCTGTGACAACTTCCTTCTCATACCAGCAAACGCCGAAATGGTGGAAAAGTCCGGGCTCTAAATTCCACACACCGGGCACGATCACCTTCCGTGCGCCCTCTGCGGGAAGGCCCTTTGCCCAGCCTGCGTTAACTCCCTCGTCGCTAAAGTCGGGCACTAACGTCCAGCCGCCGTTTAAGGAAGTCTCCTTCCTCTTATAATGTTCGTTAAATAATCTTGTCATATCGCTCCTCCCAAAGGGGTATATGAAAAGTTTATCATACCCCGATGTGATTGTCAATGCAAAAGAGATAAAACTAAATATATTTTATAAAGACCTTCTTCCCCTCTTTTTTTGCGCCATCTATCAAATTACCGGTTCCTTTACTCTTTCCGTCCCAAAAGCATATCACAAGATCACACGCCTTTATCATTTCTTTGTTACGCAGAGGCCCTGCCGCCCGTCCGTACCTTTTCCAATCGGCAAAATAACGTTCTACAGTAAAGCCTTTTTCCGATGCATAGCATTCACCGATAGCATCAGCTCCACTGCTTCCACCCGAAATAACCGTTATCCTTGATTCATTGCCTATCTGCTCTAAGCAAAAATCAATATATGTCTTTGCTTCCTCATAGTTTTCATAATAACGGCACCCTCCAATTACAATTTTCAAACTATCACACCTCCTTTTGGTATATTTTAACCTGATTTAGGTTAAAAATCAATAACCTGATTTAGAGTAAATTAGAATGTTATTACTAATTTACTTTGGAGGGTCTTCCGGTGTATAACAGAATAAGGGATCTACGCGAAGATAAGGATTTGAATCAGACCCAAGTTGCGAAAATACTTGGAATGTCGCAAACTGGTTATTCAAAATACGAAACCGGAGAAAATGACATTCCCACAGATGTGCTGATCAAACTCGCCGATTATTATAATACAAGTATAGATTATCTCTTAGGACAAACAGACTGTAGCAAGCGTTATCCCAAGTCAAATAGCAAATAACCGCTTTACATTCACGGAGTTTTGTGGTACAATATGCGAGCGGTCTTGCCGCATTTCTGCCCGTGGCACAGCTGGATAGCGCGTCAGACTCCGACTCTGAAGGTCGAAGGTTCGAATCCTTTCGGGCAGGCCAAATAACAAACCACCCCAAGCGGGTGGTTTTGTTATTTGGTTTTAATGTTCTACACCGAAAGGATTCGAAGTTTATGCCCGTAGGGGTAAATCCTTTCGGGCAGGCCAAACAGAAAAGGTCATCCTTTGGATGGCCTTTTCTGTTTCTCACCCCAGCAGATCGATATATGCAGGCGGAGGGACACGCTGCTCGGCGCTCTTTCTTATTATCTCTTCCCTTGAGGGCTTATCCGAGAGAATAAAGGACAAAAGCGCCATCATCTCGTATTCTCTCATACCAAGGAGCAGCTCCTCGCCTATATCGTAGCGTGTAAGCTCTCTTTTTAAAATGCTCTTGACCTTCTTCGTTCCGCACATAGTAGATATCCTCCGTATATATCATACTATGACGCCTGTCCCGAAAAGAGTACAGAGAAAAAAGAAAGAACACCGCGGTGTTCTTTCTTTTTCTCGTTTTATCAGTCGTCGATAGACTTATCGGTCGCGGAAGCAAAGATCGCATCGACCTCGTCGGAAGGCGCCTTTGTAGCAAGGGAGACCGCAACGGCGACGATCATGCCGATAACGAAGCCGGGAAGGATCTCATAAATGCCTGTTGCGGTAACAGCAGCGGGCATAATTGTATTCGTGAAGAGCAGCAACCATGCGATATCAACGATGGCGCCTGCAATAATGCCGGAGCACGCACCCGCATAGTTAAGTCTGCGCCAGAACAGAGACAGAATAACAACGGGTCCGAAGGAAGCGCCGAAGAGACCCCAAGCATTCTCAACCATTGCCATAATGCTGTTTGCCCAGCTGGAGGGATCGTTAATACCCTGAGCGGAAATAATGAAAGCAACAACGGAAACGATGAGCACTACGATCCTGCCCACCCAGAGGATCTCCTTGTCAGAGCTCTTATTTCTGCGGATAAGGGGCTTATAAATGTCACTGGTAAAGGCAGAGGAAGCCACCAACAACTGGGAATCGGCAGTAGACATTGCCGCAGCCACGATAGCCGCAAGAAGGAGTCCCGCCACGAAGCCGGGGAATATGGCCTTTACTACCGTGATGAATATATCCTGCTGAGCTCCGGCGGGAAGCAGTTCTGCCGCAAGCGAGCTTCCGTCGGGAAGAAGGAAGGTTCTGCCCATCACAGCGATGGCGATAGCCGCGCCAAGGGTAAGAACGACCCATGCGATAGCAACGGTAGCCGACTTCTTTATCATAGAGGGCTTCTCGATAGACATAAAGCGCACGATGATGTGAGGCATACCGAAATAACCAAGACCCCAGGAAAGACCGGTGACGATATCACGCCAGTCTGCGGTAAAGGGGTTTACTCCAAAGGCAGAAACACCCTCAGCAAACGCCTCGTTATAGGTTGCATCGAAGTTTCCGCCCGCCATAATGATCGGAACGGCTAAAAGCGCGACCAGCATCATTATTCCCTGGAAAAAGTCGGTCCAGCAAACTGCCTTAAAGCCTCCGAGGAAGGTGTACGCAAGGATAAGCAGGGCAAAAATGCCCATAGCAAGCAGCTGTTTATCCGCAAACCAAGGGAGGATAGCACACATAACATTCTTACCCGCTACAAAAGCGGAAGAAACGTAAACGGTGAAGCTCACAAGGAAGATAACGGCACAAACTATCTTAAGTACCGAGCTCTTGGAAGCAAAACGGTTGGTCAGATACTGAGGAAGGGTGATAGAATCGCCCGCCGCGCGTGAGAAACGCCGCAGACGCTTGGCAACGAAGATCCAGTTTGCCGCAGTACCCAACGCAAGACCGATACCGATCCACACCTTGCCCATACCGAAGGCCAAAATGCTTCCCGGGAAGCCCATAAGAAGCCATCCTGACATATCCGATGCCTGAGCGCTCATAGCCGTTACCCACGGGCCCATAGCGCGTCCGCCGAGGAAGTAATCCTTCTCTCCCGTACCTTTGGAGCGGAAGAAAAAATAAAGTCCCACCGCAAGTATTACGGCAAAGTAAATAATAAAAGCTAATAACTCCATCGCTTTTCTCCTTTAAACGGTTAAATCATATAATACGGAGATTATACCACAAAACTACAGAAAACACAACAATTTCGTAACAAAAACTTTATCACAATAAAGCGCTAAAGGATATTTTTTTGAAAAAACATATTTGGAAATACTATTTTTGTGCATAATAACAAAAAAGAAAAAGGAGTTTTGAGAATGAAAAAGCTATTAGTTGCCCTTTTGGCGCTTATCTGTATTATAAACACGGGTTGCTTTAATCGTGAGGACAAGACCGAGGTAGCGGTATTCTACTACACCTACAGCGATACCTACATCTCAAGCGTGCGTACCGCACTTGATAAAATGCTTGACGATGCGGGCTACGACTTCACCGACTACGACGCCAACGGCAACCAGACCACCCAGACAGAGCAAGTGCAGACCGCCATCGCAAAGGGCGCCGATCTCTTAGCAGTAAACGTGGTGGATACAGGCTCTGACGACGCCGCCATGAACATCATAAATTTAGCAAAGGAAAAGGGCATCCCCGTAGTTTTCTTTAACCGTTCGGTAGAGCGCGAGGTGATCGAAAGCTATGACAAGTGCGCCTTCGTGGGAACAGACTACGAGGAGGCAGGCAGGATGCAGGGCGAGATGATCGGTGACTACGTGGTGAAAAACTACGACCGCCTTGACCGAAACGGCGACGGCATCATAAAGTACGTTATGTTTAAGGGTCAGGAGGGCAACCTGGAGGCGGCATCCCGCACCGAGCTTTCGGTAAAGAGCGCAAACGAGCGGCTTATCAAGGATGACCTGCCTGCGATAGAGTTCTACGATCCGTCTAACAAAAGCGGTTACCTGGTGGATCAGGACGGACTTTGGTCAAGTGCCGCCGCTACCAACTATATGTCAACTATCCTGGCCAAGCACAGCGACGGCGCAGGCAATATGATAGAGCTGGTCATAGCCAATAACGACGAGATGGCTCTCGGCGCTATCTCTGCCCTGCAAGGCGCGGGATATAATAAGGGCGATGAGGGCAATACCGTCCCCGTTTTCGGTGTGGATGCCACCCCTGCCGCTATAGACGCCATTAAAAACGGAAGTATGACAGGCTCTGTGAAGCAGGACGGCGAGGGTATGGCGAAGGCGATCCTCACCCTCTCGGATAACCTCTTAAACGGCAACGACATCATGGACGGCATCTCTCCCGAGATGAACGAGGACGGCTGGAAGGTCAATATCCCCTATTCTTTATACTCTCCGGAAGAAAAATAATATGGAAACACCCCTTTTGCAAATGGAAAATATGGAAAAGTCCTTTCCCGGGGTAAAGGCACTGGACAAGGCCCGTCTCACTGTAAAGGCGGGCACCGTCCACGCCCTTATGGGGGAAAACGGCGCAGGAAAATCCACCCTTATGAAGTGCCTTTTCGGCGTATACTCAAAGGACAGCGGCAGTATAAAGCTGGAGGGAAAGGAAGTCGCCTTCAAAAGCTCACGTGAGGCCCTGGACGGCGGTGTCGCCATGGTGCACCAGGAGCTAAATCAAGCCTTAAAGCGCAGTGTGGCGGACAATATATGGCTGGGACGTCTGCCTACCCTGGGTGGCGTCCTCGTAAACGACAGAGAAATGATAAAAAGGACGGAGGCGCTCTTTGCGTCCCTCGGTATCGGCACGGACCCTCGAGCCATAATGGGCACCCTGCCCGTTTCCGTACGTCAGATGGCTGAGATAGCAAAGGCGGTATCCTACGGCGCAAAGGTGATCGTCTTTGACGAGCCTACCTCTTCCCTTACCGAGCCCGAGGCGGAGCGGCTGTTTGGCATCATTGACAAGCTGAAGAGCGAGGGGTGCGGCATAATATACATCTCCCATAAAATGGAAGAGATACTGCGTATCTCGGATGAGGTAACGGTAATGCGCGACGGCAGGTGGATAGACACCCGACCTGCAAAGGAGCTCTCAACAGACGAGCTTATCCGTCTGATGGTGGGAAGGCCACTTGGCGGCAGATTTCCCGAGAAGTATCGGGGAGCAGGAGAAGAACTCCTTCGCGCAGAGGGGCTCACCGCACGGTACAAAAACCTGCAGGGCGCTTCCCTGACCCTTCGCCGAGGCGAGGTGCTGGGGGTGGCGGGCCTTGACGGCTCGGGACGTACAGAGCTCCTTGAGAGCCTGTTTGGTCTAAACACTCTGGAGAGCGGACGGCTCCTTCTTGAGGGCAAGGAAATACGAAACAAAAGCCCAAGGGACGCCATTAAAAACGGCTTCGCCCTTGTGACCGAGGAGCGAAGGGCAGGCGGCATCTTCCCCGGGCTGGACATAAGGGAAAACACGGTGATCTCATCCTTAAAAAGATATACGGCAGGGCCTTTTATCTCAAAAAAGCGGGCGGTAAAGGCAACTAAAGAGATGATAGGCACCCTGCGTATCAAGACCCCGGGTTGGCGAACGAAGATACGCTCCCTTTCCGGAGGAAACCAGCAAAAGGTCATCTTCGGCAGGTGGCTGCTTACCGAGCCCACGGTACTGCTCCTTGACGAGCCCACCCGCGGCATCGACGTAGGCGCTAAATACGAGATCTACGCCCTTATCCACTCTCTTGCGGAAAAGGGCAAGGGCGTGGTGATGGTATCGAGCGAGATGCCCGAGCTCCTGGGCGTCTGCAACCGCATTATCGTCATGAGCGGCGGCAGGGTAGCGGGCGAAGTGGACGAGAGTGCCACCCAGGAAGAAATACTCGCCTTAGCGGCGAAATACGTGTAGGTGAAGCAAATGGCTGAAAAAACGCAAAACAAACTGTCCTTACGGCGTGTTAGTGATATGCTCCTTGACAACGCTATGTATATTATCATCGCGGCGGCCGTGATCTTTATAGCTATAAGGGAGCCCGCCTTTTTATCCGTATCGGGCATAATAAACATAATCTCCCTGACTGCCGCGCGTCTGCCCATCGCCCTGGGTGTGGGCGGGGCTATCGTGTTGGCGGGAACGGACATCTCAGCGGGACGCGCCGTGGGACTCACCGCCTGCGTCGCCGCTTCCCTTTTACAGATGAGCGGTTACGCAGGGAAGATGTTTCCCGATCTGCCTACCCTTCCCTTGCCGTTGGTGCTTTTGGCGGTAATGGCGGTGGGCGGACTCATCGGCCTTGTAAACGGCTTTTTCGTGGCGAAATTCAAGATCCACCCATTTATCGTCACCCTTTCCACCCAGCTTATCGTCTTCGGAAGCGTGCTGATATACCTTATGAACGGCGATAATAACGGTCAGACCCTCTCGGGCCTCTCCCCCGAATATCTGGACTTCGTGAGGGGCACACTCTTCACCGTAAAGGGCGTTTCCGTGCCGAGATACGTGCTCTACTCGGTCATCATCACCGCAATTATATGGGTGGTATGGAACAAGACCAAGCTGGGCAAGAATATGTTCGCCGTGGGAAGCAACGAGGAAGCGGCGAGGGTGTCGGGGGTAAACGTACCTCTTACCGTCATATCCGTCTTCGTGCTGGCAGGTGTGCTCTACGGCATCACGGGCTTTATAGAGGGTGCGCGTATCGCTTCCTGCTCGGCAAATACGGGTGTTAACTACGAGGGAGACGCCATCGCCGCCTGCGTTATCGGCGGTGTCTCCTTTGTGGGCGGTACGGGCAGGATAAGCGGCGTGGTAATAGGCGTTCTGCTCTTACAGCTTATCTTCGTGGGGCTGAACTTCCTCTCGGTAGACGCAAATATGCTGTATATCATCAAGGGTCTTATAATCCTTGGCGCCTGCGCTCTGGATATGCGAAAATATCGAGAGAAAAGATAAAAACGCTGTGGCAGAGCCACAGCGTTTTTTCTTACGGTGTTAATCCTATAGATGCATTGAATTCTTCGATGCCCGCAATAAAGGTAGACATAGTCTCCTCGCCGTACATTGCGACGAACTCGGCGTAGGTCGCATCAAAATCGTCCTTACGGGTGCCGTCGTCGTTATACAGTGCCTCAAGGATAATGAGCATCACCTCACGGGTGAACTCCTCCTCGCTGATATCCAGGATGTTGCCATTGATCACCTCGAAGCCTACGTAGCCCTCGGGCATGGTGACCGTATCCGCCTTATCCTCATAGGTGACCTTCATCACATTGGTAAGGGTGGCTTTCTCTTCGCCTGAGCTTGCCTCCACGGTGAAATCAAAGATATAATCCTTGATGGCGCCGTCCTTTACGCTGACAGAATAGGTGAAGGCGGTAACGCTCGCCTCGCTTATCTTAAAGTCCTCGAAGGCGGGGTTAAGCCCAATCAGCCTGTCCTTATGCTCATTTCCGTCAAGCTCCGCTCTGAAGACAAGGGCGTCGCCCTCCTTTTCCCCTTCCTCAAAGGAATGGTCAAGGGGCTTGCCGTAACAGAACTCGGAGAAGAACTCGTCGGAGGTGGAGTTCCATGAGAACTCGCCTGCCTCGGAGAGAGAGTAAACGCTTCCGTCCTTATAGTAATACTCGATGTAGCCGTCCTCGCCGTCCACCTTGGCGCACAGAGCGCCTCCGCTCTGTGTATAGCGCACGTTCTCCTTATATGTCTCTTCGCTTCCGTCCTCACCCTTTACGGTAAGGGTATTTTCCACCTTGACGGTAAACTCCTTCCTCTCGGTGGCGGCGGTGTACGCCTTTTCGTACTTCTTGGCCGCAGAGCAGGAGCAAAGGAGCAAAAGAGACGCTAAAACTACTGATAATATTCGCTTCATTTATTTACCTCTATCAGGTATTTTATCTTTGCGGGAAAAGCGGTTTCCCCATCGGTAATATTAACGGCAAATTCATATGAATAACCCGTGATACCGTAGTCTGCGGTGGCGGTGTAAACGCACTCACCGTCAAGAGTAACGCTGTCGGTATCATACCCCGAAAAAAGGTTGCTGCCCGAGAGGAGCATCTCAAGGATCACCTCACCCGAGAGCTTCACCTGATAGCCGCCCTCAGCCTCAAAGGCACTCTCATAGGGCGGCAGATAGCCTGCTGTCTTAAGAACGTCAGCCTCATTTGCGTCCTCGTCAAAGACCCTGGTCTCCTCGGTTGAAAGGTCGGTGAGGGTATAGCCGCTCTTCTCCTCCAAAAGGGAAAAACGGTTCTCAAGCTCAACGCCGCCGCTGACCGTAAGGGTGACGGTCACGTCCTTGGGGGCCTTCATATACAAGCCGTAGTGATCCTCGTAGGTCACGGGGATAAAGGGTTCGGTGGTCTGCGTGCTTTCGCCCTCGCCGTCTGCGTCGGGCTCACCCTTGCCACAGCCAACCAAAAGAAGTGCCGAAAGGATAAGGAACACGCATAAAAGACGCTTAAAGCACATAATCCACCTCTACGCTGACGCGGAAGAGCATCTTACCGAGAGTCTTCTCGGTATAGTCAAGATCAAAGGCGATTTCACTGCCTGTATATACTCCATCTGCGTTAACGTG
>JAZQCR010000092.1:0-21204 GCA_045546375.1 Eubacteriales bacterium
GTCGCCGTCAGCTTCTACGAGAGCCTTCTTACAATCCATCATACCGCAACCGGTTGCCTTACGCAGCTCGGCTACAAAGTCGGAGGCCAAGCGGTCTTAGGAAGCAACACTTAGCTACACCTCCTTGGCTCACAGAACGACATGGCTACGATCCGACTTTTCTTACCAGCCTCGAAGTCGCCGTCAGCTTCTACGAGAGCCTTCTTACAATCCATCATACCGCAACCGGTTGCCTTACGCAGCTCGGCTACAGCACTTGCAGTAATATTAGCCATTATACTATACCTCCGTAATTATTCAGCGTCGGTAGCCTCAGCTTCCTCAGCGGGAGCCTCGGTGTCCTCGATCTGCTCGCCCTGCTTACCCTCGAGAACTGCGTCAGCGAGAGCAGAGGAGATAAGCTTGATAGCGCGGATAGCGTCGTCGTTACCGGGGATAACGTAGTCAGCATCGTCGGGATCACAGTTGGTATCGATGATAGCGACAACCGGAATACCCAGCTTCTTTGCCTCGAGAACTGCGTTTCTCTCCTTGCGAGGATCAACGATGAAGATACACTCGGGAAGACCGGGCATCTCCTTGATACCGCCGTAGTTCTTCTCAAGAGCCTCTCTCTCCTTTAAGAGAGCTGCGACTTCCTTCTTGGGAAGGAGATCGAAGGTGCCGTCCTCAGCCATCTTATTGAGAGCGTTAAGACGAGCGATACTTCTCTTAATGGTCTTGAAGTTGGTGAGCATACCACCGGGCCAACGTACGTTTACGTAGTACATGCCGCAACGGGTAGCCTCGTCCTTGATTGCATCAGCAGCCTGCTTCTTGGTACCAACGAAAAGTACGTTGCCCTTCTGCGCCGCGATGTCGCGAACGAACATATACGCCTCATCGAACTTCTTTACAGTCTTCTGTAAATCGATGATGTAGATGCCGTTACGCTCGGTGAAGATGTACTCCGCCATCTTGGGGTTCCATCTTCTGGTCTGGTGTCCGAAGTGAACACCTGCTTCCAGTAACTGTTTAATAGAAATAACAGACATTATTTCATCCTCCTTTGATTTTTCCACCACAGTGCTACTCAAAATTCATCAAAGGTGCACTGTGTGTGTCGTTACTCCGCAGTATTATATCAAACTTCTTCCCTAAAATCAAGGGGTTTTGATAAATTTTTCGCATTTTTCTTGACTATTTCTTTCTTTTAATATATAATGCACGAGAAGGCGGTGGTTTTAATGGTTTTATGCATAGATATGGGTAACACGAGCATTAAGGCTTGTGTTTTTGACGCGCATACGAGCGACAAGGTGCTTTCCATGTCTCTGACGACCGACCTCAACAAAACTTCCGACGAATACTGCGTTATTCTTAAGTCTATTTTCGATATGAAACGCTTCAACCCGAGTGCTATTAACGGTGTGATCATTGGCTCGGTAGTACCGCAGCTTACCCCCGTCATTTCAAAGGCTGTAAATGATATTTTCAATCTTGAAGCTATCGTTGTCGGTCCCGGTGTCAAAACCTCCTTAAATATTAAAACGGATAACCCTGCCGAGGTGGGAGCGGACATAGTAGCCAACGCAGTTTATGCTATAAGCGAAGATCTTGCACCTGCAGTTATAGTTGACTTCGGCACCGCCACTACTATTGTTTCGATAGATGCCGATAAAAAGCTCACCGACGTATTTATCCTACCCGGACTTTACTCCTCGTATAAGGCACTTACTCATGAGGCGGCGGCTATCCCTTCCGTACCGTTATATACGCCCAAGGCTTTCTGCGGAAAAAATACCGCTTCAAGTGTAAATGTCGGCATCGTTTACTCCAATGCATTTGCGGTGGATTCTTTTATAAACAAAATCATATCAAAATGTGGTAGTGCTTCCCTTTTAGCTACCGGCTCTGCCGCTAATATCGTTTTACCCTTGTGTGAGCATTCTTTTACATTTCGTGAGGATCTTACTTGTGAAGGGTTATACAGTATATATCTAAAAAACAGTATATAACGGATGAAGAACGTATCCGCAAGGAACGTTACTAAATATTCCGTTTAAATATTTTGTACGCTGTACCCTAAGTGGACGGCAGTAAGGAGGATTGCCATGAACAAGGCAAACAAATCAATCGTCAAGATGGTCGAGCTCGCAGTACTGACAGCCATAATGCTGTTAGTTCAGCTTGGTGGTATTACTATACCGCTGCCCGGCACATCGCTTAATCTCGTCCTGCTCATTATAACCCTTGGCGGTATAATGATGGGGCCTTTGCCCGGCGCTTTTCTCGGTGCTCTTTCCGGATTTATTACTTATTATCAGCTTGGCATCAACGGTCTCGACCCTATGACGTCCTTTATGTTCCAGGAAAATCCCATCGCAACCGGTGTGATCTGTATCGGAAAAACATGTCTTGCAGGTCTCCTTACCGGCGTAGTATACAACCTTGTTTCGAATAAATTTAAGGGCAAAGACCTCATCGCATCTTTCATTGCCGCCGCAACAACGCCTATAGTTAATACCGGCGTTTTTGCCGTCGGATGTCTTTCGATACTTGATACAATAAATAGATTTGCTGTCGGCATTGAGCAGAACGGCATCTACTTTATTTTCGTCACCTGCATCGGGATCAACTTCACTATTGAGCTACTCATCAATATGATACTTGCTCCTACTTTAAATAAAATTAAATCCCTAATCAGCAAAAACAGATAATATAAAGAGCCATCAAGTTTGATGGCTCTTTAATATTTCCCGCTTATCTGAACATAATAAATAAAAACAAGAAAGTAGATAATTATGCAGATAACGGGAAGCTACCAAATAGATGTTAAACACATCGATGACGCACTGAATAAAAAACTTGCCTTTGATATAATTAAACGAGAATTTGTAAATATGCGTGAAGCAAAATGCGCACTGTACGCCGTAAGCGGTTTAATAAAGGATACTGTGCTCACTGAATGCGTTGAATTTTTTATGCGTTTTGACGGTGATAACGAACGAGAAATAGCTGCAATACCATTTATCGAAACAGAGGTATTATACAACGTGGAATCGGTCAAAAATGCTGTAATTAAAGGCGGTACGGCTATCGTCCGTGATGGCTGCTACTCCGTTGTCATTCTTTATGCACGTTCATATCCGCTTCGCAGTATATCCGAGCCGGAAAACGATAAGGTGCTTCGCGGCCCGAGAGATGGATTCAGCGAATCAATAGTTATCAACACTTCTCTTATCCGCAGACGCATTCGGGACGCTAACCTATGTACCGAAAAATTTACCGTAGGCTCAACTACACAGACAGATGTAGTTTTATGCTACATTAACGGTCTGGCTAACACGGATCTTTTGAACTCTCTGCGAGATAAACTTAACTCGATCAATACTGAAAGCCTTGATATGGGCGCAGAATCCATAGCTGAGGTAATTATAAGAAAAAGGTGGTATAATCCTTTTCCGAAGATCAGATACACCGAGCGTCCTGACACGGCTTGCGCTCACCTAACGGAAGGAAGCATACTATTGATTTGTGACAACTACCCTGCCGTTATGATACTGCCTACGTCGATAATTGACTTTTTGCAGGAAACTGATGACTATTATTTTCCTCCCCTGGTCGGAAGTTATCTGCGTACAGTCAGATGCCTTATAGTGTTATTAACTCTGTATCTTTTGCCCGTTTGGTATCTCTTACAGGAAAATGCAAGCATAGCTCCTTCATGGTTACAGTTTCTTATTATAACAAACGACGCTGCACTACCGTTGCTCGTTCAAGTTCTCGTGGCCGAGGTCGCCATTGACGGTCTTAAGTTAGCTTCTCTTAACACGCCAAGTATGCTTGGTAATTCATTATCGGTAGTAGCGGGACTTATTCTGAGTGATTTCGCAATTACTGCCGGGTGGTTTGAACCTGCGGTCATCCTCTACGTTGCCATTACAGCTATCGGCAACTTTACGCAAGTGAGTTACGAACTTGGCTACGCACTTAAGTTTATGCGGCTTTTAATGCTTATTTTCGTCGCTTTTTTGGGCTTTTGGGGACTGCTGATCTCGAATGTCATAATGCTCTTGATGATAGCAACGAATAGGGGCGTAGGCGGCAGAGGATATCTCTATCCGCTGTTCCCTTTTAACTGGAACGCACTGAAGAGACAGCTATACAGAACAAGGAAGAAATAAGACTTATGAATAACTCATAAGTCTTGTTTTTTGTAATATTAGGTGCTATAATAACTCTGTAAAACGCGTTTTCAAGGAGAGATCAATGAACAGCTACTGGATATGGCACTACGGCGATTTTGAAGTATATCATTTTGCAAAAGTATGCATTCGCCGTGAAGAATACGGCATACCGTACGGCCCCATGTGGAAGCTTGACAGCCCCGATTCATATATAGAATTCTTTAAAGAATTCGAAGTTGCCGAACCCGGATACATAAAGGTACACACTACCGGCGGTATATCTGCAGTTTGGCTTGGGGGCACGAGATACCCGACAGGTGAAAGCTTCTATGTTTCTCCCGGAAAATATAATATTAAGGTACAGGTGGCAAAGCCGGACGGTCTTCCCGCGATGTATGTCGAAAGCGACGTACTCGCAAGCGACGATACGTGGAAAAGCGCGCTATTTTCCCGTCCTCCCATGCAGGTTGGGTTTGACCCATATTACGACTCGCCCGAAAAGGATCCCGAGATATTTGCATTTTGCTATGAACACAAGGAGCCTGTTAACTGCGAGACTGTTGAAGGTGGAATTCTCTATGATTTCGGTAAGGAGACCTTTGGCTTTCTTAACGTAAACAACGCCCCGCCCAACGCGACACTTGGTGTTTTTTACGGAGAGTGCCGCGAGGAGGCCCTTGACACCGACTTCTCTATCCTACGTGAAGAAATAAGCGAAAAAACAGATTATCAACTGACACAGCGCGCCTTCAGGTACGTATATATCAAAGGGGCAACGCCCGAGCTGAAGGTCAGTATGGAATACGAATATCTGCCATACGAATATAAGGGTAGCTTTAGGTGCGACAACGAGTTATTCAATAAGATTTACGACGTTTGCGCATACACCTTACACCTCAACTGCCGTGAGATGTTCTTCGACGGAATAAAAAGAGATAGGTGGGTCTGGGGTGGCGATGCCTTTCAGAGCGCCCGATTTAACTCATATCTTTTTGCCGATCCTGCAATAGAACGCCGTACCGCTATCGGCCTTGCGGGCAAGGCTCCGTATATTCAGCATATCAACCGCATAATTGACTATACGATGCTGTGGATAATCGGTCTTTATGAGCATTATATGACTTACGGAGATGCCGATTATATTAAGAATATCCTTCCGAGAGCAAAAGGGCTTATGGATCTCTGTGAAAACGGCACCAATGAGCTTGGTTTCATCACCAGCAAACCGTATGAATGGACGTTCATTGACTGGTCGAGCATAGATAAAACCGGTGCTGTCAGCGCTGAGCAGATCCTGCTCGTTGCCGCTATGAGAACGATGTCAAAGCTTTATGAGATAGCGGGAGAAGAACCCAACTGCGATTATCAATCGAAGGCAGATGCCCTGCTATCAAAGGTAAATAAATACTTTTGGAGTGAAGAAAAAGGCGCGTATATCGACAGCTACGAGTCGGGTGCAAATAACGTTACCAGACATGCAAATATCTTTGCAATAATGTTTGATATAGCTAGCCTAAAGCAGACAGAAAGCATAATCAAAAACGTAATCAAGAATGAAAGTATCACCAAGATCACTACACCTTACTTTGAGGGATACGAGCTTGACGTTTTAGCAAAACTCGGTGAGTTCGAAGAGATCGAAAAAATGCTCGATTCCTACTGGGGAGGAATGGTCAAACTCGGAGCAACCAGCATTTGGGAACAGTTTGACCCCTCACAGTCCGGGGTGCAACATTACGCTATGTACTCAGGACGCTATGCAAAGAGCCTGTGCCACGCCTGGGGTGCAGGACCAATTTACCTGTTCGGTAAGTATTATTTAGGCGTGATTCCCACCTCTCCCGGCTATAAGAGTTTCCGTGTAGCGCCTAATCTCGGAGGCTTAAAGCAGATCAGTGGCACAGTTCCTGCAGGTAATGGTGTTGTACGTGTCAGTATGAGTCCGTGCGAGATAAGAGTAAGTGCCAACATTGACGGCGGTGTACTTGTTTGGGATAATAACGAATACATCATAGAGAAAGATAAAGAACTTATACTTGAAATTTAAAGAGGTATCGACATGATACCTCTTTCTCATTAAATATATGTTTCGTCAATTTGCTTGAGTTCACGATAAGTGTCTATCTCAACTATATCATCAAAGGTACAAGGGCGAACTGCCACAGAGTACTCATCAATGAAATACTCAAGAGCAACCTGGTCCCAATATCTCTCATGACCGCCGGGCGCGTTGTAGACCTCTTCGATATGGCCTGCAAGCTTTGCGCCGTCCTTATCATCCCAATAGGAGATACCGAACATGTGGTAGCAGTTCTTGCCGCCGATAGAAAGCTTGGTA
Organism: Eubacteriales bacterium; assembly: GCA_045546375.1. GTDB lineage: Bacteria > Bacillota > Clostridia > Oscillospirales > CAG-272 > CAKSEI01. The sequence goes on from JAZQCR010000092.1 coordinate 6,508, forward strand.
ATGATATCACCCTTACACATGAAACACCAGTCGTCGGTTACGTCTACGGGAACTCCGAGGTAATTCGATTGATACTGATACTTAGTGATAACATCTGGATTGTATAAGAGCAGATCCGCCTCGCAAAGGTATGCACCTTGCAAAAGGTATCTTGCGCACATGGCTGAGGAAATATTATTAGCTTCGTTATATGCGGGGTTTTCGATAAACTTAATATTAGGATATTTATAAAGAAGTTGGTCGAACTGTTCTCCCAGATATCCTCTGACAAGGTAGATCTCTTCTATCTCTGCGGCAAGAAGCGCATCCAGAAGACTGTCGATGATCCTCTTCCCTTTTACTCGAACAAGCGGTTTGGGAGTGTTAAGAGTAATGGGAACGAGTCGCGAGCCAAAACCTGCCGCGAATACCACTGCTCTCTTTACTCGGTAAGGCTCAAGAGTGCTTATGCCCGAAGGAGTGATCCTGCCGTCTGAAATCAGACCGGACTCCGAAAGTTCAGAAATCAGTTTGTTAACGGTACCAAGAGATATTCCGAGCTCCTTTGAGATCGCTCTCTGTGTGCTCGGCTCATTCTGTTTCTCCAGGTAAGTCAGAATGTCAAATTGTTTTTTAGTTAACATCATTATCCTCATTTATTCCGAATTTTTTTCTTTGCATTATATAAAATACAGCTCCGATAGCGATCCAAGCTACCAGCATTATATATGATTCATTGCCAAAATGTACTGACTCAAGACCCGGAACGGGTATCAACTGCAGGAAAATAAAAGCAAAAGAGAACAAAGCTCCAAGAATACCCATTACGTACAGGAATGCCGACTTTGATGAATTCTTCTTAAGAGTTACTATGGTTGCAAGAGCAGTAATGCCAAAACCGATGGAGGCTCCGATAGCCGACATATCGACGAACCACCCGAGAGCTTCTCTGCCGAGAATAGGTCCGCAGAGTGAAATGATGAGACAGAAGATCATAGCGTTTTTGGGAGTTCCGTATTTGGAATCTATCTTTCCAAACAACTTGGGTAGATATCCGTCACGGGACATTGAGTACATAAGGCGTGATGAAGCCATGTAGAAGCCCATGATACCCGAAAGAACGGCACTTAAAACGCCTACTCCCACAAGAATCTTACCAAAGTTACCAAGCATCATTTCAGCGGCACGTAATAATAGCCACTCATTCTTGTTGTTCTCGAGAAGTTCCGGCCAATTCGCAAGTGCAGCAGCAGCAACGGTGTTATTTGAAATATATACAAATCCGCCGAAAATAATAGCAACGATCATGATGAAGCTTACCTTCTTATACGAGAAGTTAAACTCCTCCGCAGCCTGCGGAATAGTATCAAATCCAACGAAAGCCCACGGTGCAATAGCAAAAGTAGCAAGAACGCTCGATAAAACAGCCTGTGTACTTACGTCAGTTCCGGCAGGCGTCGCCTCTGCCGCTTTAAGACCCCAGATAGGAGCCATATTGTCAATAGTAACGTTTGAATTAAGAAGCGCAGTAACAGACAGTATCAGAACAGAGCTTACGAGACAAAACGCAAGTATCGTCTGAATTAATCCTGCAACCTTGACTCCCTTAATACTGAACAAGGCAAACAGCACAAGGATAGTCATAGCAAACAGCATTTCGCCGAAATACACCTCAAAGCCCGCTATACTGTAGTGGAAGCCGAATTTAAGAATATCTCCGAAAATACCGTCGATAATAAGGCCAAGAGCTGTACTGTTCATAGGTACGTTCGTAAGATACGCCGCAACTAAGAACCATCCGCAAACAAAGGCAACGTTCTTGCCAAAGCACATCTTGGCAAAGGTAAACTCACCGCCTGCCTTGGGATACTTAGGCACCATGTAAGCATAACTGAATGCGATGATGATCATAACTAGGGCGCCGAGCGCCATAGCGATGGCGGTGCCTGCTACACCTGAATTTGGTAAGAATTTCTTACCGGGATTAATAAAGGATCCCCAGCCAATAATACAGCCAAAAGCAAGTGCCCATACGCTTAAAGGACTCAGATTCTTACGTAATTCATTATTGTTATTATTTTTGTTGTCCATAACGCCTCCGGTTAAGTTTGTTCAATCTTCGCATAATTATAGCACTAAAATGAACATCTGTCAACAATAATGATGATTAATGTAATATATTGGTAAATTAATTTCTTAAATACAGTTTACAATACTTATTAAAAGTGATATAATTACTTGATATCGTATTAGAAGGTGATATAATTATGAAAAAAAAGATCATAGATAACGAATTTGTGAGGGATATCATTTCCAAGGCCGCATTACTGTGGCAGGATAAACGTTCTTGGAAGGTGCGGGCGTTGCTTGCAGCACTTGCTTCCCTTGCGCTCTCCTTTACATTCCTTTTTTTCGGTCCGTTGGAAATATACGTTCAGAACCAGCAATATCTTACGTTCTCGGTTACCTCGCTGATTAAAGCTATGTCAGTTCTTTGCGGTCTTGTTTTTTGCGTAGTTTTTCTGATACTGATATTATTACGAGGCAAGATCTTCAATTCTGCGCTGTCAGCTGTGTTTGCCGTAACCCTTTGCGGATATCTGCAGCGAAACGTGCTTAATATTGACCACGGATCTCTTGACGGATCTGCTATAGCTTGGAACGTTATGTCCGTTCCTATGATTACTAATCTTTTGGTATGGTTTTTGGTCATTTTTGCTGTATTTCTGCTTCTGTATTTCAGCAGAAAGATCTGGGCATATACCATTCAGATCCTTTGTGCCTTCCTCATAGGCGCTCAGGGTATCGCTATGCTCTCTTTTATCGGCACTGATTTTACGATCAAGGACAACGCTCCTTATATAAACAATGCCGGGATCTACAGTGCTTCATCGGGAGAAAACGTAGTATTTTTCCTTCTTGATCGCTTAGATGAGTCGTATATTGAAAAGATAATCAATGAAAATCCGGACTGGAAAACGAACGAACTGGCCGATTTCACCTATTATGATAATTTTACAGGAAGCTATACGCGCACAATGCCATCCGTTGCATATCTACTAACTGGAGTTGAATGTCGGTATGACATTCCCTTTGAAGAGTACTTTAAGAAGGCTTGGACCACCTCAAGCTTTTTAACGGATATGAGGGACGCCGGATACGGAACTCGCGTTTACTCGGAGTTGGCTTACGTTTTCGGCGATGCAAAATACGTTAACGGCAGGATAGATAATATCTCCTCCGGTAACAACACTGTTGACTATAAACAGCTTTATAAATACATGACCAAGCTTTCGGCTTTTTCTTACGCCCCGGAAGCGCTTAAGCCCTTCTTTTGGCTGTATACAGGCGATCTAAGCTCCGTTAACGATAAGGCTCACCGTACACACGACGGTGAATTCTGGCAAGGTTACAGAGAATATATCGCAGAGCACGGCGGCATTACTGTAGACGATAGCAAGGGGTATTTTACGTTCTATCATATGGGTGGAGCTCACGATCCGCATACTCTCGATGCTAACGGCTTTGCGACGCCATCTTCTAACCAGGATGCTCAGATCACCGGAAATATGAAGATGATCTTTAACTATATAGAGCAGCTTAAGGAAAAGGGGCTGTACGACAGTACTACCATCATCATTTCTGCCGATCACGGCATCACAGGTTCCCTTGAGAAGCTTGACCACGAACGCCTCTTGGGCCTTATGATAAAACCTGCAAACGCTCATAATGACGAGATGCAGGTCTCTTCCAAGCAGATCTGCCAGGATAACCTCAGAGCTTCTATTATATCTTACTTTAATGACATTCCTGATAACGTAATAAGCAAATACGGCAGAACTATCGAAGATATCGGAGAGGATGAAGATATCATACGATACTTCTGGATGCAGGCAGGCGAGCAAGGTAACAGAGACCAGGAGTTCGTTACTTATGAGATAAAAGGCGATGCTAAAGAATTCTCAAACTGGAAGGAAATCGATCGCGTACCTATAAAGTATCCATATTACGATACAAGTAAAACACAAGGATTATAAAATGAAAAGAATATTAACGTTCTTATACTTCTTTATATGCTCAATGATGCTGTTTTCCGTAACAGCACTCGCATACATAGATCCTGCGGCAATGACCTTTATGATACAGATATTTGCAGGACTTGCCATAGCGATTGGCGCTACATTCGGCCTTTATTACCGTAAAGTTAAACGCTTTTTGAAAAAGCTGTTCAGTAAGGAAGATGCCTCGGTGGACAACTGGGAATACGACGAGAACGACGATGACCAAACGGGGTACGCTGACTACCCTATCGATGAGGAAAAGTACGCAGTATGGCCCGACACACCCATAGAGGAGAGTGTTCCTGAGTTCAACGAGGAGCTCGTGTTCGCCAATACCGATAAATACGACGAAAACGGCGGTTACACTCCCGAAGCTGAGATAAGGATGCTTCGTCAGTTGCTCGCCGTGGAGCGCGCCAAGGTGGAAAAACTCACGCAAGATCTTAATGGCAAGGCATGAATAAGAAAACCTTATGGATCTGCGCTTGTGCAATACTGCTTGCGGCTGTCATAAACCTATTCTTTATAATTAATGCGTATATCCCCTCCTCTTCAATGTCACCAACAATTGACGAGGGTTGCTTTGTAATAGGTAACAGATTGGCTTACACCAAAAATGGACCGGAAAGCGGAGATATCGTATTTTTCAAGAATACAGGGGTCAGCGATTCAGTCTTAATCAAAAGAGTGATCGCTCTACCCGGACAAAGCTTCTCGATGAAGAACGGAAGTGTCTACATAAACGGCGAAGCATTGGACGAGCCTTATATCGACGTTTTTTCGGACGATAACTATGATGAAGTAGTCGTGCCGGAGGATTCGTACATCCTCCTCGGTGACAACAGAAAGGAAAGCAACGATTCGCGTCACTGGGACGATCCCTTCGTTACTAAAGATCAAATAAAAGCTAAAGCGACCCTGATGTGGTTCCCGAAGTTTAAAATAATAGATACGGAGTAAAAATGGAAATTATCAATACCATCGTTGGTACACCTTTAGGGTACCTGATGAAATTCTGCTATGACCTATTAAAGGACTACGGTCTTGCTATTATATTCTTTACCCTTCTTACAAAGGTAATAATGTTCCCCATTTCCCTTCTTGTACAGAAGAATTCCATCAAGATGGTAAAGATGAAGCCGAAGCTTGATGCGCTTAAATACCAATACGTTGATGATAAAGATGCATTAGCTGATGCGCAGAGCGCGCTGTATAAAGAAGAAAAATACAGCCCTATGGCAGGCGTGTGGCCTTTGCTTTTACAGTTGCCTATCATCTTTGGATTACTTGACGTAATTTATAAGCCTCTGAAGCACCTTTTACATCTTCCCGCTGACGTGCAGAAGGTTCTTGTTAAGACTGCATCGGTCATAAGCGAGACCACGGTTGAGGAGCTCGGCTCAACTGCACAGCTAAAGGTCGTTGAGCTTATCAAAAAGTCTCCTGAGCTTTTCGGCGAGGTAGCAGACGAACAGACCATAGAGGCAATTTCCGCCTTAAAGACCGATTTTCTCGGTATGAATCTGGCAGATAATCCAACTGCAGCTACTTGGTTTATCGTACCGATCTTAGCAGGTCTTTCCGCCCTTATAATGTGTTACATCCAGAACAAGATCAACGTTCTGCAGGTAGAGCAAAATAAGGCATCCCAGTGGGGCATGACTATATTTATGATATTCTTCTCCGGCTATTTTGCTCTCATCGTGCCCAACGGGGTCGGTCTTTACTGGGCATTCGGTAACCTCTTCTCTATCATCGTGATGTACTTGGTAAACGCTATCTATTCTCCAAAGAAGTACATTAACTATACCGTACTGGAAGAGATGAAAGCCGCGGCTGCGGAAAATAAAGAACAGGCAAAGAAGAATAAAATACTGGCAAAAAAATATTACAAAGAATTCTTTGCACCCGAAAACGTCAAGGATATGAAGCTTGTTTTCTACGCTGAGGGCAGCGGATACTACAAGTACATGCAGAATATCATTGAACAGATCATCAATAAATCAGATATAACCATACACTACGTGACCAGCGATCCCAATGACGCCATCTTCAAAATGAATGAGCCTCAAATCAAGCCCTATTACGTTGACGAGACAAGACTCATTTCACTTATGATGAAGCTTGAGTGTGACGTTGTTGTAATGACGACCCCTGACCTTGAGAAGTATCATATCAAGCGCTCTCGTATAAAACCTAATATTGAGTATATCTATGTTGACCACGGTTGCTCCAGTATTAATTTGACCTATAGAACAGGTGCTCTTGATGCTTTTAACACAATATTTGCTGTTAGTCCTGACCAGGCTATAGAGATCAGGGAACTCGAAAAATTAAGAAACTCCAAGAAAAAGCGTATCATTGAGTGTGGCTACGGTCTTCTTGATAATATGATAAAATCCTATGAAGCATCCGACAAGGTTGAGAATGAAAAAAAGACTATCCTCATAGGCCCTTCCTGGCAGTACGATAATATTATGGATTCTTGCCTTGACGACCTTATTGATTCTCTTTATGGTAAAGGTTACAGGATAGTTATCCGTCCTCATCCTCAATACGTCCGCCGCTTCCCTATGAAGATAAAGGAAATTCTTGAAAAACACAAGGATAAGCTCTCTGAAGACTTCATCATAGAGACAGATTTCTCATCAAACGTCACTGTGTACACGGCAGATCTACTTATAACCGACTGGAGCGCAATAGCATTTGAATTTGCATTTACAACTGATAAGCCTGCCCTGTTCATTAACACGGAGATGAAGGTTGTAAATAAAGATTATAAACAAATACGCCTTGTTCCTTTCGATATTACAGCAAGAGAAAAGTTGGGTAGATCCCTTAACAAGGACGAGGTCAAGAACGCGCACGAGGTAGTGGCTGATCTTATCAAGAATCGCGAAAACTACAGACAACGCATAATTGACACAAAGAACGACTATTTTTACAATCTCGGCAACAGCGGCGAAGTAGGCGCCGATTACATCATCAAGCGTATCAATGCAAAGCAACGCGCGAAGGAAATATCTACTATATAATAAATAAACGGATAACCTATAAAGTTATCCGTTTTATTATTTTTATCTCATCGAAGCTTTTTCAATCAAAAAATCACGTATGAATTCGGAGGAATTCCTGCTGCACAATTTTTCAAATGAATCTCTCATTTGAAAAAGGGCCTCTCTGTCACGCATTAATTCAGCACTCTTCACAGCAAGGGTCTTAATATTTTTACTGGTAAAAGCACACCCTCTTGATACAAAAAATGTACAATTATATTCTTCACAACCTGCAACAGAGTCAGCAAACAACATTGGAAGCCTCATCGCCTTTGCCTCTGTAGTGCTGATACCGCCGGGCTTTGTAAAGTATAGGTCAGCGTCAGACATAAGTGCGGCAATATCAGTAACGTAACCGCGAATAGTTATATTATCTCTCCCCGTGTATTTTTTTGAGAGTTTTTTATACATTCGTTTGTTGGTCCCGCAAACGACAGTGATTCTTTCCGCGTCAGTCACTAACTCTGAAGCATACCGAACGAATTTTTCAACGGGTCCGCAACCCATACTGCCGCTCATAACAAGTAAATGTCGAGAATTGTTTTCATAAGCGCCATCGCCATTTCCCTCAATATACTCGTTAAACATAGACCGTATAGGAATGCCGCCGGAAACCAAAGCCTCATCCTTTACGCCTCTTGCTGTAAACTCATCCCTTAAACTCTCATCGGGAATTATACAAAAATCCAGATCCCCTGATTCAGCCGTAGGACTACAAGTGTAATCGGTAGACACAAGCGCACTGAGAAAGCTTCTGCCGGATATCTTTTTAGCCTCAGTAAGAACAACACCTGCAAAAACGTGAGTACAAATGACAATATCATATTCACCGCATTCGATAAAACGAGCGAGTCTCTTTTTACCTAAAGAAAGGAACTTATATACCGGAGATTTTTTTCCGTAACTACCTTTGTGATTCTCCATAAGACGGTAACCAATCTTAAAAAGTAACGGAGCGTGTCGGTAAATGAAGACGTGGCCAAACGAAATAACGTTTGATACAAATCCGGATATGTACGCAAGAGCATCTTCTACAGCGCAGTAATGTCCGTCGGCTTCAAATGCTTCCTTTATCGCCTTTGCGCACGAATTATGTCCTTCACCTGTGTTGCAGCTAAGTATCAATACTCGCATTTTAAATACCTTGATTTTAATTTTCTTGTTAAATTGTATCATAAGAATGTTAACTAAATGAAAACTTTTAATATTTTTTATCCGTGCTCATTCTGTATATTTTAATAATAACAGCATAGCCTATTTATAGGTGATGCTACTTGAAAACAAAAAAACCTACGGTTTATTACATCGTATCTGCCGCGCTGACGGTTACTCTTTCGCTTTTGTTGCGCTTTTTGTACAAGGTCACTCCCGGAATTATTAGCGGAATACTGTCGTCTGCGAATAACAGCATCTTTGAACAGATGAAATCGGTACTTTGGCCCTGCGTTCTGTTTATGATAATGCATGAGGTCGTTTTTCATAACGGAAACTTTGAAGAGCATAGCCTCTATCTTTTACTATCGCTGTTTTCCGTTCCGTTAAGCATTATGATCATACGAAAACTCCAGGTAGAAAACATAACAGCGATAAACGTAATTTCGACGATTTTGGGCATAATCTTTTTCTTTATACTCTGTTACGTAAACGGAACAATTAGAATTCCATTATCAATGTTTGAAATCGTGAGTGCACCCATACTAATGATCGCAGTTATAATCGTTTTCATCGCGTTTAGTTTTAATCCACCTCAGAATGAGCTCTTTTTTGACCCTATAAACGAATTATACGGAATGCCACACTTACAAGCGTATATCACCGGTCAACAAGTTTATACTTAGTTTATTTTTATTTATATAATTACTTTAAAGAACAATGAAGAGGATTTTTAAATGAACAAAAAAGTACTGATCGCGTGTGACAGTACCGCAGATCTAAGTGATGAATTGATCGACCGATACGGTATTAAAGTCATACCGTTAGGCGTTAACCTCGGGGACAGGAACTACACTGACGGAGTGGATATAGATCCCGAGATGATCTACGAACATTATGAAAAAACAAAGCAGCTTCCCAAGACGGCCGCCGTAAACGTTGCAACCATATCCGGTAAGCTAAAGGAATGGACTGAGGCGGGCTACTCGGTTGTTCTCTTCACCATCAGCTCAGAAATGTCAAGCACCTATAATAATGCGCGGTTAGCAACCCTTGATTTTGAGAATACTTATGCGGTCGATACCCGCAATCTTTCTACAGGCGGCGGACTCTTAGTTCTTAAAGCTGCTAAAATGGCTTCAGAAGGTGTTGATGCACGGACAATAGCAAATGAGTGTGCTGCAGCCGTCGACAAGGTAGACGCATCCTTCGTTATTGACAGTCTTGAGTTTTTACATAAAGGCGGCAGATGTTCTTCCCTTGAGGCTATCGGAGCTAATCTCCTGCAAATAAAGCCCTGCATCACCGTAAAAGACGGTAAGATGGGTGTAGGAAGAAAGTACCGCGGCAAATTTGGGCTCGTTCTGCAGAAATATATAATAGATCAATTAGGCGATATAAGCACTATTGACACTGACACCGTATTTGTTACCCACGCAGGCTGTGACCCCGAGATAGTTGATATGTGTGTCAAATTAGTTAAAGAAACAGTTCCCTTTTTGGAGCTCCATGTAACACGCGCAGGATGCACCATATCATCCCACTGCGGAAGAAATACCCTTGGTGTGCTATTTATGAGAAAATAAATGAGTAAAAACCGACTGTAAGGTCGGTTTTTTATTTAACTGTTGTTTAATAACACAAAATGCAACCAACGGTTTATTGACAAAAAAATTTAAGTATACTATACTATTGATACTATAGCAAAATGAGGTTTTAAATGAGGAAAAACAAAAAGAAAGAAAAAGACACCCATTCCCACAAAAAGGTTATTGGTAACTTCTTTTACGGACTCAAAATATTTCACAAGAGTGCTCCAATCATACTGTATTTCGAACTTATAACTACGGTGTTAGGCACTCTTATCAGCTTTTTTACCTATACGCTGATGCTTCGCCAGATAATCAATAACTATCAAAATGGCGTACCGCTAAAGAACACTATCGTTATGATCGTTATTCTGCATATTATCGGTTTTGTTTATCATCGACTTACCAGCCTGTATTATCGCTTGGTTTCACCAATTAAAAACTATGAACTGGACAAATACATAAACAAGCAGATGTATGAAAAGCTCCATAAAATGGAGTTATCCTGCTATGAAAATACAGAGTTCTACGATAATTACGTGCAGGCAGCCGGTAATATGCTTAGCAGTATTTATTTGATTAAAGACCTATCATGTCAAGTATTAGGATTTATCACAAACTTATCAGCCACCTCCCTGCTTCTTATAGCCATTGATCCCTTGCTGCTGATCTTCGGTATTATACCGCTGTTCTCCACCTTTTTATTAGGCAAATGGGACGGAAAATACCTCTTTGACTATAGTATGGAGATGGCAAAGCTGGACCGACAGCGTGACTATTCCAGAAGAACCTTCTATCTGTCTGAATATGCTAAGGAAATGCGTCTTACCAATATGGGCGCCTTGATGCTTAAGAGATTCCGGGATGCTACCGACAACATAATTAAATTTATGAAGCGTAAGCTTCCCTTCCATGCATTTCTTCAGTTTTTTATGTCATTTGTAAAAAGCGACCTCTGCGTTTACGGAGCTATGATATTCGCAGTTTACCGCACTTTGGTCAGTGGCACAATGCTATATGGAGACTGCTTAGTGGTTATGAGCTCGATTTCAGGATTGATATACACCCTTTCCGATGCTTCAAGTATGACTGTAGAGATGTATAATAACTCTCTTTATATCGAGAAGCTGCGTACCTTTTTATCCTACGAGCCTAAAATGACAGGTGGTGAGCTGGATGCTCCCGAAGGCGGCAAGCTGTTTGAGATGCGTGATATTCACTTCAAGTATGAAGGTCAGAAAAAGAATACGATAAAAGGTGTTGATATAAGTATAGCTCCGGGTGAAAAGATCGCTCTCGTTGGTCATAACGGCGCCGGCAAAACTACCCTTGCGAAGCTGATGCTCAGGCTTTATGATCCAACCGGAGGAGAGATAAGATACGATGGAAAAAACATTAAAGAATATAAATTAGACGGCGGAAACGGATACCGCGACAGATTTTCCGTTGTATTTCAGGACTTCAAGCTATTCTCAATGTCGGTCTTCGACAATATTATTTTAAGAAAAAGGCGGGAAGGCGATGAAGAGCTGGTAAAGCTGTCCTTAGAGCAAAGCGGAGTGTCGGATAAGATCTCCACCCTTGAAAACGGCGTCAATAGCATACTTACAAGAGAATTTGACGATAGCGGCGTCATACTCTCGGGCGGTGAAGGTCAAAAGATAGCTATATCCCGCGCATTTGCAAAGAATGCTCAGATAGTCATCCTCGACGAGCCCTCCAGTGCACTTGACCCGGTGGCTGAATATAAGATGTACGAAAATATGCTAAAGGCTTGTGAAAATAGGTCTGTCGTTTTCATATCCCACAGACTTTCAAGTGCAACTTTAGCAGATACAATATATCTTTTAGAAAACGGCAAGGTCATTGAGAAGGGCTCTCACGAGGTACTGATGACCCTTAACGGTAAATATGCTGAAATGTTCCGAATCCAAGCGGAGAATTACAGAGAGGAGGAGCAGAATGTTTAAAAAAAGAAAAAAGAAAACACATAACATATCAAACTGTGTCTATATGATAAAGCAGATATGGAAATACTGTCCGTCCTTCGTTATAGCTACACTTTTTGAGGGCGCAGTATACGGTGCTGCTAACAGCCTTTGCAACGTAATTCTTATAAAAACACTGTTTAATAAACTGGAGGAGGGTAACTTCGGCGCCACTGCAAACGTGGTGATAATGATGCTCTTGATACAGAGCCTCGACGGTTTATATATGTACATCTACGGATGGGCTGTAAAACAATGGTTAAGGCAAAAACTGCATATTGGAATGCATACTGCCCTTTACGAAAAAGCGATGCAGCTCGACCTATCCTGCTATGATGACCCTGAGTTTTACAATGACTATATATGGGCTATCAACGAGTCGGACGGCAGAGCATCAGCCATTGCGGAGGATATTCGTGTTCTGATAACTCAGTCATCCAGCACTTTAACGACTCTTGGACTTATGTTTTCGGTAGAGCCCTTTGCAGTGATCTATTCCATCGTCGTTGCATTTATAAATACACGCTCAAATCTCTTCTATAACAATTACTTCAAAAAAATGAGAGAAGAAAAGCGTCCTTATGAAAGAAAATGCCAGTATGCAACCCGTGCACTTACCCTGCCCGAATACGCGAAGGAGATGCGCAACGGCTACGCATACGACATACTGATAAATGACTATGATGAATCTATAGAAAAGTGTAAAAGAACTAACCTAAAATATTATATGAGGATCATTCCTTTCGATCTATTGGTTTCTGCTTTTCAAGAGTTAACCACGGGCGCCGTGTACGTATATTTTGCCTATAAACTGTTTTCAGGACAGCTCACGTTAGGAGAATACGCTGCGGCAACATCTATCTTTTGGCAACTCTTCTGGGGTTTCAGCAACATCTCAAGAAAATTTACTCAAATGTCAGAGCACGGTCTGTATGCCGAGAAGTACAGAACCTTTATGAGCTATGAACCGAAGATAACTGACGGAGAGAGGATCTCCAAAAAACCCGAAGTTATATCCTTCGAGAACGTTTCATTTAGGTATCCCAGTAATGAGGAAAATACTCTGAAGGATCTTAACTTCTCTATCAAGAAAGGCGAAAAGGTCGCTATCGTAGGTTATAACGGTGCAGGTAAAACTACACTTATCAAGCTACTGTTACGACTATACGATCCTACAGAGGGAAAGGTCACTATAAACGGTGAGGATGTAAAAGACTTCACAGTGCAGAGCTATCGTAACAACTTTGGCACTCTGTTCCAAGACTTTCAAATTTTTGCTGCGTCAATAGCAGAAAACGTCATGGCGGGCGAATACACCGAGGAAATGAAGGAAAAGGTCTTAACAGCGCTACATAAGGCAACCTTCGATAATAAGCTGAAAACACTTGAAAAAGGAATCGACACGCCTTTAACCAGAGAATTCGTTGATGACGGAGTTAACCTGTCCGGCGGTGAAAACCAGAAGATAGCCATAGCTCGTGTCTTCACAGACGAGCGCGAGGTCATCGTCATGGACGAGCCCAGTAGTGCTCTTGATCCAATTAGTGAATATGAGTTAAATAAGACCATTATGGACTGCGCTAAGGATAAGACTGTCATCTTCATCAGTCACCGGCTCTCTACGACGCGTATCGCAAACAGAATACTGATGTTTGCAGAAGGAAAACTCATTGAGGACGGCAGTCACGAGGAGCTGATGGCACTGGATGGCAAGTACGCCGAAATGTTTAATATGCAAGCTGAAAAGTATAACAAATAAAAAATCGCCTTAAGGCGATTTTTTATTTGTCTTATAATTATTCAAACTTAAACGTGCCGGAAATAAAAGTGACCAGATCCTTATCAACGGTAAGAAGCCCACCCTCGGAGGTCGCGGTCTTCTTGGTATCGTCATCTAACCACACGGTGCAGACACCTTTAACAACCGAGGTAACGAAAGGAACGTGCCCAGCCATAACGGCAAGGTCGCCTTCAACACCACGGACGTCAAATTTAACAATATTTCCGTCGAATATATTACCGTCGGGTGAAGACACCTTTAATCTGAAGGTGTTCATTTAGCCACCTTCTTTGCCTTTTCAACAGCCTCGTCAATAGTGCCGACGAATAAGAAAGCAGACTCAGGAAGGTCATCGTGCTTACCTTCGATTATCTCCTTGAATCCACGCACGGTCTCGGAGATCGGCACGTAGGTGCCGGGAATACCCGTGAACTTCTCAGATACGTCGAATGGCTGGGACAGGAATCGCTGTATCTTACGAGCTCTTGCAACAAGGAGTTTATACTCGTCAGAGAGCTCATCCATACCCATTATGGCGATGATGTCCATAAGCTCGTTATATCTCTGCAGTATTCTTTGAACCTCTTTGGCTACGCGGTAGTGCTCTTCACCAACAACGTCCGGTGAGAGGATACGGCTGGAGGACTCAAGGGGATCAACTGCGGGATAGATACCCATAGATGCAATATTACGTGCAAGAACGGTGGTAGCATCAAGGTGTGCAAAAGTGGTGGCAGGCGCAGGGTCGGTCAGGTCGTCCGCAGGCACGTAGACTGCCTGAACGGAAGTGATAGAGCCGTTCTTGGTGGAAGTGATACGCTCCTGCAGAGCGCCCATTTCCGTAGCCAGGGTGGGCTGATAACCGACGGCGGAGGGCATACGGCCCAGCAGCGCGGAAACCTCAGAGCCGGCCTGGGTGAAGCGGAAGATGTTGTCGATGAAGAGCAGCACGTCCTGCCCCTCCCGGTCGCGGAAATACTCCGCCATCGTCAGGCCGGAGAGGCCCACGCGCATACGGGCTCCCGGGGGCTCGTTCATCTGGCCGTAGACGAGGGCCATGTTGGCCAGCACGCCGGACTCCTTCATCTCGTA
>JAZQCR010000093.1:0-4679 GCA_045546375.1 Eubacteriales bacterium
GCGGCAGACACGACCCCTGCGTGCTACCAAGAGCCGTTCCCATAGTGGAAGCGGCGGCGGCAATAGCCATATACGATGCGATAAGGAACTGAAAGCAATGGATCTCAAAGAATCAAGACAGAGAATCGACGAAATAGACAAGGAGCTTATCCGCCTCTTTGAAGAAAGAATGGCGGTGTGCACCGAGGTGGCACGATACAAGCGTGAAAACGGTCTTCCCGTGCTGGACGCGGCACGTGAGCGCTCCAAGCTCACCGAGCTTTCCGCTATGGCGAAGGATGATATGAAATCGTACATCAGAGTATTATACTCCCTGATGTTCGAGCTCTCCCGCGCCTATCAAAGCAAATTAAATGCTGCAAGCTCCGATCTGTACAAAAAGATACAGAGCGCTATCGAATCGGGTCAGAAGGCCTTCCCTAAAGAGGCGAAGATAGCCTGCCAGGGCATCGAAGGAGCATACTCCCAGTCCGCCTGCGAGAAGCTCTTCGAGTACCCCGATATCCACTACTATTCCTCCTTCGGCAAGGTCTTTGCCGCAATAGAGGCGGGTGAGTGCGACTACGGTGTGCTCCCCCTTGAAAACAGCAGCGCAGGCTCGGTAAACAAGGTATACGACCTTATGATCGAGCACGACTTCTCCATCGTTCGTTCGGTAAGAGTGAAGATAGATCATAACCTTATGGCAAAGCAGGGGGCGAAGATCGAGGACATAAAAGAGATCATCTCACACGAGCAGGCGCTGAACCAGTGCTCCAAGTTCATCAAGAGCCTTGGTAAGAACGTGAAGGTAACCGCCGTTGCCAACACCGCTATGGCGGCAGAAATGGTGGCGAAAAGCGATAGGAGCGACATCGCCTCTCTCTGCTCACGTTCCTGCGCTTCTCTCTACGGCCTTTCCTGCCTTGCGCCCTCCGTGCAGGATGCGGGAAATAACCACACACGCTTTATATGCATCTCGAAAAACCTTGAGATATACCCGGGAGCTGACAAGACCTCTCTTATGCTGGTCACCGCCCATAAGCCGGGTGCCCTATACAGACTGCTATCCCGATTCTATGCTTTAGGCATCAACCTGCAGAAGTTAGAGAGTCGCCCCATCCCCGACAGAGACTTTGAATTTATGTTCTACTTTGACCTTGATACCTCTATCTACTCCCCCGAGTTTGCAGAGCTTATGTTAGAGCTTGAGGGACTTTGCGACGATTTCAAGTATCTTGGCTCATATACGGAGATGGCGTGATGAAGACAGGACTTTTAGGCGAAAAGCTGGGACACAGCTATTCTCCGCAGATTCATTCGCTCCTATCCGACTATTCCTACGACTTAGTAGAGGTGGCAAAAGGGGACCTTGACTTATTTATGCGAGAGTTCCCCTTTGACGCTATGAACGTGACCATCCCCTATAAGAAGGACGTGGTCCCCTATATGGCCGAGCTCAGCGACAGAGCCGAGAAGATCGGCAGCGTTAACACCGTGGTAAAGCGCCCCGACGGCACCCTATACGGCGATAACACCGACTACTACGGCTTTTCATATATGCTACGCAAGGCGGGCATCTCCGTAAAGGGCAAAAAGGTCATCATAATAGGCTCGGGGGGCGCCTCCGTGACCGCCCAGGCGGTAGTGAGAAGCGAGGGGGCAAGAGAGCTTATAGTAATAACAGCGGAGACCAACACCCCCGAGGTGCTTGCTCTCCACGCTGACTCCGAGATACTTATCAACACCACTCCCGTGGGTATGTATCCTAAGAACGGCAGAAGCGCAGTTTCCCTTGATAACTTCCCTGCTCTTACAGGTGTGGCGGACGTTATATATAACCCCGCTCGTACCGCACTTATGCTGGAAGCGGAAAGGCGTGGCATCCCCTGCGCCGGGGGACTCACCATGCTGGTGGCTCAGGCAAAGCTGGCAAGTGAGATATTCACGGGTAAAAAGATAGCCGATGGCGAGGTAGAGCGCATAACCGATATACTCACAAAGCAGATGCGCAATATCGTCCTCATCGGTATGCCCGGCTGCGGTAAGACCACTGTAGGTACGGCGCTGGCTAAGCTCACCGGAAGAAGATTCGTTGACTGCGATATAGAGCTCGTTAAACGTGACGGACGCACCATACCCGAGATCTTCGCAGAGGACGGCGAGGAGGGCTTCCGCAGGATAGAGAGCGAGGTCACAGCCGACATCGCAAAGGAAAGCGGTCTTATCATCGCCACGGGCGGCGGCGTGGTCACGCGTGAGCGCAACTACGACCCCCTTCACCAAAACAGCATCATCGTATGCTTAAAACGAGATCTAAACGACCTTGCAACCGACGGACGTCCCCTCTCAAAATCAAGGAACTTAAGTGAGATGGAAAAGGAGCGCGCGCCCATGTACGCACGCTTTGCCGACCTTACAGTTAAGGTGCACGGCGGTGAGGAAACTGCAAAGGACATAATGGAGGCAGTATTATGAAGATACTTGTGATAAACGGCCCTAATCTGAATATGCTGGGCATCCGCGAGCCCGGTATCTACGGAAAGGGCAGTTATGCCGACCTCGTGGAAATGATAAAGGCAGACTGCGAGAAAAACGGTGACGAGGTAGACTTCTACCAGTCCAACCACGAGGGGGACATCGTTGACCGCATACAGGCGGCATACGGTAACGTAGACGGCATAGTCATCAACCCTGCCGCTTACACCCACACAAGCGTGGCTATCCTCGACGCGCTGAAGGCCGTTGGTATCTCCACGGTAGAGGTGCACATCTCGGACATCAATACAAGAGAAGAGTTTCGCCGTCATTCCTTCGTCTCCTACTACGCCATAAAGACTGTAGCAGGCGAAGGCTTCGACGGATATATACACGCACTGAATATCTTAAGAGAGCAATAAAAAGATCCCTCAAATTGAGGGATCTTTTATTGCTTATTTCCACTTAATGAAGTGATAGCTGTCAAGTATCCTGAAATACTGTGCCAGGCGCTCGTAAAGGGGATTTGCTTCTTCGCCGAACTGCGCTTCTACATCCTCACCAAGCTCGGTAATGGTCTTTTCTCCATCCATTGTAAGCCAAACGAAACTGCCGAACTTGTCAAGATGAACGTACGACACGGGCGGACGGAAGAACAGCTTCTGCGCTATTCTGTTGACCCATCCCGTATTATCCACCTCCAGGGTGACTATACCCCCGTCATCCTTCTTCCAGCGCATATCGGCTCTGGCAGGGATCTTCTCGAGGTAATTTGGAGAAATTACTATCTTCTTTTTCTTCATATTACTTGGACTTCTTATCCTTTTTCCATACTGTAAAGGTTAAGAGACTGAGAATGATAAGTCCGAAGACCACGATGCTTCCTATATCAGCTACCATAGGAGGCAGGTTAAGCATACCCGAGAGGTCGATCATCTCGCCTACGCCGAATACTGCGAGGATAGCAAGGAGGATACCAACGAGGCCCTCACCCGCGATCATACCGGAGCAGAAGAGTATGCCGTTATTGATAGCCTTATCCTTCTTCTCGCCTTCCTTCATACGGTCGAACACGAGACGTATAAGACCGCCCACCATAATGCAGGCGTTGAGCTGAACGGGCAGATAAACACCGATAGCAAAGGGCAAAACGGGAATGCCGACGATCTCAACTACCACTGCAATGCAAATACCGATGAAGATTAGACCCCAAGGCAGATTGCCATCCATAATACCCTCGATGACCATCTTCATAAGAGTAGCCTGAGGAGCCGCAAGCTCGGGAGAACCGAAGCCCCACGCACTGTCTAAGAGATACAGGGTTCCGCCGATAGCAAATGCAGATGCAACAACGCCGATCAACTCACCGTACTGCTGCTTCTTGGGTGTGGAACCAAGCAGGAAGCCTGTCTTCAAGTCTTGCGAAGTATCGCCCGAGATAGCCGCAACGATACATATAATAGAGCCGATAGCGATAGCCGCCTGCATACCCGATGCACCGTTCTCGCCAAGGAGCTTCAGAATAAGGGTAGCAATAAGCAGGGTTGCGATAGCCATACCGGAAACAGGGTTATTACTGCTTCCTACAAGGCCGACCATTCTGGAAGAAACGGTGGCAAAGAAGAAGCCGAAAATAACCACAATAATGGCACCGATAAGAGTCACGGGGATAGCGGGAACCAGCCATACCGCAAGGGTAAGCACCAGGATAGCGAGAAGCACTATCTTGATATTGAGATCCTGCTCGGTACGGAGGTTGCCCACCTTACCGCTTCCGCCCATACCCTTCATTGCGTCAGCGAAGGTGCGAACGATGAGAGGAAGATTCTTGATAAGGCTGATGATACCGCCAGCAGCAAGAGCGCCTGCACCGATGTAACGTACGTAGGTACCCCATATACTGCCCGAACCGCCCGCGGCAAAGATCTCACCGATGGATACCGTACCTGGATAGAGTGTAAGGGACGAACCGAAGATAACTATCAAAGGGATAAGCACACACCAGCTGAGCACACCGCCCGCAAACATATAGGAAGAGATGCGGGGACCGCAGATGTAACCAACGCTCATTACGGCGGGATATATCTGAGTACCGATGGTAGCGGGATAATTCTTGGTGGTACCGTTTAAGTTGACCTCGCTGGGAACGAGCTTAAGTCCGTCAATGATGAACTTAAATAAAGCCGCAAAGCCCATACCTGCAAACACGGTAGAAGCGTTAG
>JAZQCR010000094.1:0-5283 GCA_045546375.1 Eubacteriales bacterium
ACGAAAGTCCCAGTGTTTTTATTTACCGAATATTTTCCTCTTGCTGGCTCGCAGGGTCGCGCCGCGCCGTCTCCTCCTCCGCCTTTTCGGCAGGGAGGCTACGTACCGACGGTACTCGGGCAGGTCTGTGGGGTATCTTTCCCCCTCCCGCAGTATGGCACTGACCTTTGCCACGAACTGCTCACTTTTGATCCCGCCTTCAAGCACGCATTGGTTATCCCCGCAGAAGACGTAGCCTTCGGGGGTCTCGTCCACTATGCGGTGGAGCACGAACTGTCCGTTCTCACGGCGGAAGAGTACTATATCCCCTACCGCTACCGTGCCAACGGCGCACAGCTCTACTGCGTCCTTGCCCATTCTCAAAAGGGGCTTCATGCTGTCCCCTTTGGGATAAAGGGTGAAAACTCCGCCGCTTTCTATCGTCTCCTCTATCAGCGGCAGCATCTCTGCTACCGTTAATTCTTTACGCAAGCAGGCCTGCCTTCTCAAGTGAGGTTGCGAAGCGCTCTACGGCGCCTCTGGCGGTCTCCTCGTCCACCTCGTACTCACAGAGCAAAGCGGCGGTGAGGGTGTCGATGTCTGTCTCGGCGGTCATCCTCTCCCACAGGAACTTGCCCGTCTCGTTTAAGGTTATCATGGCGTTAAAGCTCTTGGAGCGCTCGCCTACTGCGATGACTATGGTCTCTCCGCCCACCTGGCGGGCTACGAATCCGTCTTTTATCTTCATTTTATCTCTCCTGTTATGGTTTTTGATGAAAGTATTGCCGCTTCCTCGCTTATGTTGCAGCCAAGCAGCCAAAGGTCGCAGGAATTAAGCATCCTGTCCGCCAGTTCCATTGTTTTCAGTGCCATTTCCGGCTCTTCTGGACGGATAAGCTGATGCATTATCCGCTTCGCCGCCTCTCCCGGGGTCATAGGCTCTATGCGGTTATTTTCCGAGCGCTCTAAAAAGACGATGCCCCTTAAGGTGGCGTGTCTGTTCTTGCCCCATCTCTCCTTGCCGCACCAGGGCGTGCCGTAGGCTACGGGTCTGCCCTGCCCGTCAAAGCGGATGATGGGCTTATCTCCGTTGACTATGTCCATTCTGTCGCCTAACAGCTTCTTCAGAAGCCGCACGTGAGTGGATTTCCCCGTTCCGCTGTCCGCACAAAGGCCGTAGGCGTACTCGTCTATGGTGAAGGTGGCGGCGTGAAGCATAAAGGCGTCAAAGGCAGGTATCTCCCGACAGAGCTTGCGGTATGCGCAGATGCCCTCAAGGTATCCGTCGTCAAAACGCCCGCCCTCACGCGCCGCGGCTATCTCCTCCTCGCTTACCTCGATGACTATATCGGGCTCGCCCGAGGAAAGGTACTTTTCGCACAGCCCCTCGGTGTAGGGATATTTATTCTTTATCTCGACCGTCAGGTCGGCAAATCTGCATATCATAGGTATATTGTACACCAAATAACTCGGGTTGTCAATTTTATTGTGGGGGACTTTTTGCGAAAAGTCCCCCACACCCCTCAAAAACTCTTGAACAAGGGCTTTTATTTGAGTTTGCGCGCCTCAGCCTTCTCCAGCGGAGAAGGGGGACCACAGTCGGGTTCCCGACGCCGAATCAAGTGAGGCGTTGGGGTTCGGACGTAGTGGTGGATGAGGAGGATAAAGTCTGATGAAATTACGATCTCCTCATCCGACCTCGTTTCACTCGGCCACCTTCTCTGCTCGGAAACCCAAAGCTCGACTACTCTCGCTTCGGGAACCCCACGCGCTGGAGAAGGCTGATATAGTTCTCACCTCCCGCAACGTCATTGTCGCAAGTAAATTTTCCGTCCGAAAGCTTTTGCGGGGCGACGCAGCGAGGGTTCCCAACTCCGAGCATTGCGAGGTGTTGGGGTTCTGAGACCTCCGCTGCCACAGGCGCAGATGAAGGCGGACGAGGAGGTAGCAGGAACACGGCGAAGCCGAGCGCACTGTTGCGCGAAGGCTAAACCGATGTTCCAATAGGATGCAGGGGTGCTTTTCACGAAAAGCACCCCTGCAATATTGTTATTATTTTCACAATAACTATTGTAAAAACGAGGGTTTTGTGGTATATTATTATGTGGTTAAATCTGTATTTTTTAATTAAGGAGATATACAAAATGGCTATGTACAACAAGAAGACCATCGAGGACATCGATGTAGCCGGCAAGCGCGTTTTAGTCAGATGTGATTTCAACGTTCCCATGAAGGACGGCGTTATCACCGATACCAAGAGGATCGACGGTGCTTTCCCCACCGTTAAGTATCTGGCAGACCAGGGCGCGAAGGTCATCCTTTGCTCTCATATGGGTCGTCCCCACAACATCTTCAACGAGACCTTAAAGCTTTCCAAGAAGGATAAGAAGAAGGTAGCAGCTCTTCCCGAGGCTGAGCAGGCAGCGGCAGAGGCAGCTATCCTCGAGGGTGCAAAGAACGACGGTAAGAAGTTCAGCCTTGCTCCCGTAGCAGAGGCTCTCTCGGGGCTCCTCGGTAAGGAAGTCATCATGGCAAGCGACGTTATCGGACCTGACGCTAAGGCTAAGGCTGCAGCTCTTAAGGACGGCGACGTTATGATCATCGAGAACGTTCGTTTCCACGAGGAAGAGGAGAAGAACGATCCCGCATTTGCAAAGGAACTGGCTTCCATGGCAGACATATACGTTAACGACGCATTCGGTACCGCTCACCGTGCACACGCTTCCACCGCAGGTGTTGCAGATTACCTGCCCGCAGTTTGCGGTTACCTTATCCAGAAGGAGATATCCGTTATGGGCGGCGCTTTAGCTGAGCCCAGGCGTCCCTTCGTTGCCATCCTCGGCGGCGCTAAGGTCTCCGACAAGATCGGCGTTATCAATAACCTCATCGAGAAGGTAGACACCCTCATCGTCGGCGGCGGTATGGCATACACCTTCTTCAAGGCAAAGGGATACGACATCGGTACCTCCCTCTGCGAGCTTGACAAGCTGGATCTGGCAAACGAGCTTATGGCAAAGGCTGAGGCTAAGGGCGTTAAGTTCCTTCTGCCCGTCGACAACGTTCTCGGCAAGGAGTACGACGAGAATACCGACCATAAGATCGTGGATTCCGAAGCTATGCCCGAGGGCTGGATGGGTCTTGACATCGGACCCAAGAGCCGCGAGCTTTTCGCAGAGGCTGTTGCAAACGCAGGCACCGTTATCTGGAACGGCCCTATGGGCGTTTCCGAGTGGGAGAACTTCGCGGGCGGCACTATCGCAGTAGCAAAGGCTGTAGCCGACTCCGACGCTATCTCCATCATCGGCGGTGGCGACTCTGCTGCGGCTGTTGAGAACCTTGGCTTTGCCGACAAGATGACTCACATCTCCACCGGCGGCGGCGCATCTCTCGAGTTCCTCGAGGGTAAGACCCTTCCCGGTATCGCTTGCCTTAACGATAAATAAGAGGTAAGACGTAATGAACAAGAATTTAAGAAAAGCAGTTATCGCAGGTAACTGGAAGATGAATATGACCCCCTCCCAGGCGAAGGCGCTCCTTGATGAGCTCTGCCCTATGGTTGCGGGTAAGGACGGATGCGATATCGTTGTCTGCACCCCCTTCGTTGACCTTGCTACCGCTCTTGAGGCGACCAAGGGCACTAACGTGAAGGTGGGCGCACAGAACGTGCACTTCGAGGAGAAGGGTGCCTTCACCGGCGAGATCGCGGCTAATATGCTCACCGAGATGGGCGTAGAGTACGTCATCATCGGTCACAGCGAGCGCCGTCAGTACTTCGGCGAGACCGACGTTACCGTTAATAAGAGGGTCAAGGCGGCACTGGCTGCAGGCCTTAAGGTCATCCTTTGTGTTGGCGAGATGAAGGAGGAGCGCGAGCAGGGCATCACCGCTGAGCTTGTTGCCCTCCAGACCAAGATCGCTCTTATGGGCGTCGAGGCGGCTGATATGAAGAACGTCATCATCGCTTACGAGCCCGTTTGGGCTATCGGTACCGGCCTCACCGCTACCGACGACCAGGCTGAGGAGGTATGCGCTCTCATCCGTGAGGTGCTGGCAGGTCTTTATGACAAGGCTACCGCTGACGCTACCACCATTCAGTACGGCGGAAGCATGAACGCAGGCAACGCCGCAGGCCTTCTCGCAAAAGAGAACATCGGCGGCGGCCTTATCGGCGGCGCTTCCTTAAAGCCCGCTGTCTTCACCGTTATCGTTGACGCTGCTGAGTAAGAATAATTACGAAATATCTAGGGGGAACTCTTGCAAGAGTTCCCCCTAAAACCCCCTCAGAACTTTTGGAAAGGGAAAAAGGGCTTGGGATAGTGATATTACAACATCTCTATGAACAACCCCATTAATAAATTCCCATTACAGAAGTTTTTGAAGGGTGTGGGAAACTTTTTTCAAAAAGTTTCCCACATTATAGGAGAACACCAATGACATATAAAGAACTGATAAAAGGCAAGAAGTGCGCCGTGCTGTTAAATCAGATGAACGGCATGGCGGAGATATACGATCTTGAAAAGGGCATCGCAGAGCCTCTGCGCTCCTTTGATACCGATTACGCCACGGGCTTGAAGGTGAGAAACAGTCAGCGCTTCGGCGGGGACACCCTCTTTGTGTCCACCGTCGGTGTCAGAGTCTTTTCTCTTGACACCTGCGAGGTTTTGTGGGAGGCGCCGGGCTACCTCTCCAACGCTCACTCTGTGGAGTGGGTAGAGGAGCAGGATACGGTGTGTCTCGCGGGCTCTACCGATAATACGCTGATATTCTATCATACAGACAACCCGAGCGAGCCCTATCACCGCATAGAGTTAGAGGACGTTCATGGGGTTCTGTGGGATGGAGAATATCTCTGGGCAACGGGCATGGATAAGCTACTTAAGATGGCCTTTGTTGACGGCATACCCACGGTAGTATGTGAGTACCTAATGCCCGAGGGACTCTCGGGGGCTCACGACCTGGCGGCGGTGTACGGCACGGAAGGCAGACGCCTGTGGATCACCTGCAACCGCGGCGGCGCGGTAGTGCAGTTTGACAAGGCGGACGAGAGCTTTTACCGCGACTATCCCGGCTCGGATGCGGTCACCCGAGGCGCAATGCACAAGGGTATCGGCAATTTTGCTGACGGCACCATCCTCTGGATGCATCCCGACGGCAGACGTCTTAACTCAAAGTTCCACAGCAATGCGGGCTGGCTCACCGACCGCATTATAGTCAGCGACGGAGAGCTTAACCGCACCCTGATATCTCCCACCGGTCGCTTTTATAAGCTCCGTGTGTGCAATACGGATCTGTATTAACAAAAAG
>JAZQCR010000095.1:0-11127 GCA_045546375.1 Eubacteriales bacterium
GTCGGCTATCTTCGCCGCCAGCGCCTCGCTTGAGAGCTCCTTACCCTCTATACACAGCGCCACCTTATAGGCGCGCTTTTCCAGCAGGGCGGGCAGTTCGTTATCATTCTTAAAGGTGAGATTTCTCAGGGTGCAATAGGCAGAAAGGCGCTTTTCGTACTCTGCCACCGCCTCTCTTAAGTAGCTTTCCTTAAGGTTTCCCACCGAGATTATATCCAGGGTCATATTATTGCCTCCGGTGCTATATGTATCCTTGCTCCCGTGCCCTCAAGGCGCTTTTTTACCGCGCTGTAAGCAATATCGGGGGCATTGTTCTCCCGACTTAAGTGAGCGAGATAAAAATCGTGTGTTCCTCTGCCTGCAAGGAATGCGCAAAAGTCCGCGCAGTCAAGGTTTGAGAGGTGTCCCCGCTCACCCGAGATGCGCTGCTTTAAGTAATAGGGGTAAGGGCCGTTCTTTAGCATCACGCGGTCGTGGTTACACTCGATGACCACCTGCTCACAACCGCAAAGGCGGCAGACCGCCTCGTCGGTGACGAAGCCCGTATCGGTCATAAAGCCCACTCGGGCAGAGCCGCACTCCACCGTATAGCCCACACAGCAGGCGGAGTCGTGAGAAAGAGGAAAGCTCCGCACGGTTGCCCCTCCCACCTTCACCTCGTAGACGCTGTCGTGGGTACAGACGGGTATTTCAAGACCGCTCTCGAGATAGCTCTTTTCGGTCATATGCACCGCGGCGCGGCACTTCTTCATAAGCACGGGCAGAGCGCTGATATGGTCGCGGTGCTCGTGGGTGACGAAGATGGCGTCGATATCCTCGGGTGTCAGCCCCAGATACGCCACCCCGTCCCTTATCCTCTTGGCGGAAACGCCCGCATCGATAAGGATATGGGCGTCCCCCGCCTCAATATAGGTACAGTTTCCCGTGCTCCCCGAGAAAAGGGGAGTTATCTTTATATCACTCATTAAAATAAAAATCCGTGTAAAATATCAAAGCCCACTATAAGCGCAAGAGGAATTATGAGGATAAGCAGGGGTCTCGCCCTGTCCCTACACTCCTTTATCTCCCGGATGAAGGCGTCCTTTTCCTCACTTGTCATACTGTCCGAGAGCTGATCTTTTTTGGGTATATCATTGGAGATGCCTCGGTTAAGGAGCACGAAAAGCACGATAAGCAGGGGCAGAGCGGTATAGTATATCATAGTCACGCCTACCGAAAACTCGTAATACTCGCTGTCCCGAAGGAAAAATGACGCGCCGTACACCGAGAGCAGCACCAGTC
The DNA here is from genome assembly GCA_045546375.1 of Eubacteriales bacterium. Classification (GTDB taxonomy): domain Bacteria; phylum Bacillota; class Clostridia; order Oscillospirales; family CAG-272; genus CAKSEI01. The sequence goes on from JAZQCR010000095.1 coordinate 1,282, forward strand.
CCACCGCCAAAAGAGCAAGCACTCGCTTACCCGAATCCTTTGGCTTCGGCGGATCTGCCATCTCTGCGTACCTCTGCACTATGCCGCGCTTCTTACGGCGCTTACCCTTGACCTTATACCTGCTCATAGTACTGATCTACCGAAAGACCGCCGAAGGGACGGATAAGGAGGGTAACGCAGGAGCCCTCACCGAAGGCGGCGTCTATTGCCGCTTTAAGGGCAGGCACCTTCGCCTTGGGGCAGAAGACCTGCACAGTACCTGCAAATCCGCCTCCGTGAACACGGCAGGCACCCTCTCCGTCAAGGACCTGCTCGGCAATGGCAAGAGCCAGAGAGATGCCCTGCTCGTGGACGTTCTTGGTGGTATACACGTTCTGTAGATACTTAAATGAGGAGTTACCGCTGGCGTTTACAAGCTCCAAAAATGCGTGGATATTACCGCTCTTTAAGGCTGCGCGCTGTGCCTCCACACGGTCATTCTCGTTAATAAAGTGCATAGCACGGATGATGGCGCGGTCGCCCACCTTCTCGCGAAGGGTCTGCGCCTCGGAAAGCACCTTGTCCATAGTAACGTCACGCATCACATCTTTGCCGAAGTGAGCGGCCACCGCCTTCATCTCGGAGGGGATAGCGGCGTAGTCGTCGGTCAGGTCGGAGTGATTACCGCCCGTGTTCACGATGCACAGCTCGTAGCCGTAGTCTGCAGGAGAAAAGTCGATCTGCTCCACCTTAGGATTCTTCGGGTCGGCAAAGTCGATATAAACGAAGCCGCCGAAGATGCACGCAACCTGGACGAGAAGTCCGCAGGGCTTGCCGTAGAACTTATTCTCTGCGTACTGACCTATCTTGGCAAGCTCCACCTTGTCTATCTTACCCTCGTTATAGAGGTAGTTCTGTATGGTGCCTATCATATCCTCAAAGGCCGCAGAGGAGGAGAGGCCGGATGCCTTGAACACGTTAGAGGTGGTGTAGGCGTCAAAGCCGCCTACCTTATACCCCCTGTTCTTTAAGCCGTCACAGACGCCCGCTACCATAAGAGCGCTCTTGCGGTAGGAGGCGGGGGAAAGGTCCTCCAGGTCGATGGTATCCATATTGTAGCCGCTGCTCTTCACGTGGACGATGCCGTCCTCGTTCTTGGCGACTATGGCGATGATGTCAAGGTCGATGGACGCCGCTAAGACCTTACCGTAGTTATGGTCGGTATGGTTGCCCGAGATCTCGCTTCTTCCCGAAACAGAGAATACGCGCAGATCGCGGCCCTGCCCGTATATTTCCTCAAACTCGTCTATACAGGTAAGGTAGCGCGCCCTCTGGGTCTTTATTTTGTCCGCGCCGTAAAGGCGGGTAAATATACTGTCGTATCCGCCGCCCGAAACGGCGGCACGAAGCTCGTTTGCTATCATATTTTTTCTCCTTTTGCGGATGTAAAGTACATACGTAACCATTTTATCACAAATGTACTAAAATGTAAACCTTGCTTTTGTATAATTAATATGTTAAAATTTATAAAGAATATATTTGTAGGGGACGGCCCCCTACAAGATCGGAGTTAACTAACCTTGCAGTTTTTACAGTATATTTGGGGCCCTATAGTGGGCGCTGTTATCGGATACTTCACAAACTACATCGCGGTAAAGATGCTTTTCTTGCCGAGAAGCGAGGTGCGCCTCTTCGGTAAGAAGCTGCCCTTCACTCCCGGAATAATACCGAGAAGAAAGCAGGAGCTGGCGCGTTCGGTGGGAAAGATGGTGGAAAAGGAGCTGCTCACCAAGGAGGCTCTGTGCGGTATGATGCTCTCGGACAAAGCGAAGGGCATCGCCGCTATGTCCATCACCAACGCCATCACCGCAGGGGAACGTCCCTTAAAGGAGCTTATGCCCGACCTGACCGCCTCGGATATGCGCTTCCGACTTGAGAATATCATCGCGGGGGTCATCTGCGACGGTGTGTGCCGCCTTGACCTTGCCACCCCTATCGCCAAGGAAGGCGGCGAGATGGTACGGGAGAAATTCGGCGCCCTGGGCGGTCTTCTGGTGACGGATAAGGTCATGGCGGATATCTCCGTGGCCGCAGACCGGCGCATAAAGGCGTACCTGCTTGGCAACAGAGCTCTGCTCACCGCCGCTATCCACGAGAAGGTGGACGACATCATATCTATGAATACCGAAAGCATCGCGGATAACCTGCTTATCTCGGCGGAGGACGTTTACCCCATAGCGACATCACTCTACGAGAAGCTGGTGGAGAAGCACCTGCCCTCACTGCTTGAGAAGGTCTCCATCGCGGACACGGTTGCCGCCAAAATAGACGAAATGGACGCAAGACACCTTGAGGATATGCTCCTCTCGGTGATGAAAAAGGAGCTTTCCGCCGTGGTCAACCTGGGCGCGGTCATCGGCTTTATCTTAGGATTGTTAAATCTGATAATATGATACTTCCCATTGATTTTGAAAAGAGAATGAGCGCCCTTTTGGGCGGGGACTACCCTGCCTTTAAGCGCGCCCTTACCGAAGGGGAAGCCACCAAGGGGCTTATCACGGGCATCAAGGCAAAAAAAGAGGTCGTTGAAGCTACCCTCTCGGTAAAGGCTCTGCCCTACGGCGGCTACACCTTCGATTTTGACGGCCCCGGCAAGCATCCTCTGCATCACGCAGGAGCCTTCTACGTGCAGGACCCCTCTGCCATCGCAACGGGCGGTGCCATCGCGCCCGAGGCGGGCTGGCGGGTGCTCGATACCTGCGCCTCTCCCGGTGGCAAGAGCATCTCCTACGGCTCAAGAATAGGGGACTCGGGACTGCTTATCTCAAACGAGATATCCGCCTCCCGCGCCAAGGTCCTCGCCTCCAATATAGAGCGGATGGGGCTGAAGAACACAATAGTCACAAACCTCCCCACCGACGCCCTCGGCATGATGTACCGAGGATATTTTGACCTGGTCATCGCAGACGTGCCCTGCTCCGGGGAGGGTATGTTCAGAAAATATCCCGAAGCGCTCTCAGGCTGGAACACGGGTATGGTGGACAAGTGCGCCACCCTTGGCAAAGAGATACTTGAGAACGTATACGACACCGTAAAGGGCGGCGGATACCTGCTTTTTTCCACCTGCACCTTTTCTCCCAAGGAGAACGAGGAGCAGATAGAGGCGTTTCTCGCAGGGCATCCCGACTTTACCATACGGGAACTGCCCGAGGCCTTACGGTCCGTGACCGCACCCGGCATAGGCGGTATAGGCAGACGCTTTTATCCCCACATAAGTGAGGGCGAGGGGCAGTATATATGTTTACTTAAGCGCACGAGCACGGAGGAGGAAGATATCCTCTTTAAAAACGCAGGCAAAGCGCCGTCCCCGGCGGATATGGATATACTTAACGCCTTTTTGCGTGAAAACACCGATATAGATCCTGCCTCCCTTGCAGTTTACGCCTGCCGCGACGGACTTCGTGCCCTGTCAGGTGCTCATCCTATGGCAGAAAAGGGGGTTTTCGCCTACGGGGTGAACCTTGGACGGGTGGAAAAGGGCATCTTTCACCCTCATCATCAGCTTTTCTCCGCTTACGGCCACCGCTTCAGGCGCAAGGCAGACCTTGATGAAGCTAAAGCGCGCCTATACCTCACGGGCAACGTAGTCCCCTATGACATAGAGAACGGCTGGTGCGCCGTAACCTACCTGGGCGCCGCCCTGGGCGGAGGTAAGGCAAACGGCGGTATCATCAAAAATCATTATCCCAAGGGACTTAGAAATTGAGAGACTTTCTCCTTGCTTTATTTATAGTATTCGACGTTTTGGCGTTCTTATTATACCTGATAGACAAGCTGTGCGCCAAAACGGGTCGGCGGCGCGTGCCCGAAAAGTACCTTTTGCTCCTTGCCCTGCCCGGCGGAGTCGGGGCTCTTATGGGTATGCTCACAGCACGCCACAAGATACGCAAGTGGTATTTCGTCACCCTCTGTACACTTACTTGTATAGGGCAGGTCGTATATGTTTTGCAGGGAGAACTTTTGTAAAAGTTCCCCCTGCACCCCCTCAAAACTTACAAATAAGGGGGAAGAGCCTTAACGGCGGAGATATTATAAGCGATAATATCAAACCGCAGCACTCCATCACTACCGTAATAAATACTTATTTTTTGAAAGTTTTGAAAGGGGCGTGGGGAAAACGTATGCACCTTCCCCTCGGGGGAAGGGGGACCGTTTTGCGAAGCAAAATGGTGGATGAGGCTTCAAAAGTTTTCCCCACCCAAAAACCATGATAAAATTTTTACACATAGCAGACACACATATCGACAGCGCCTTTGCCGCGCAGGACGCGGCGGGCAAGGAAGCGGGGCGCACGGCTCTGCTCACCGCCTTCAGGCAGGCCACCGACATCATCCGCGAGGAAGAGATACCCCTCTGCTTTATAGCGGGTGACCTCTTTGACACGGCGCATCCGTCGGAGGGTGCGGTGACCGCGGTAAAGGCGGCTATGGCCTCCTGCCCCGAGTGCTTATTCTTCATAAGCCCGGGCAACCACGACCCCTACACCGCCGACAGCGTATGGGCAAAGCACGATCTCGGTGATAACGTCACCGTCTTTTCATCATCCGCGCCTATGTGTGTGGAGCTGCCCGAGCATCAGCTCACCGTTTACGGCTATGCCTTCACCTCCGCCGTGATGAACGAGTTTCCCGCCGCATCCCTTCGCGCAGAGCAGGGTAAGGTGAATATCCTCGTCGCTCACGCAGACGCAGGAGCCTCGGGGGGAAGCGACGCTCCCGTAAGTGAGGCGACCCTCGCCTCTCTCGGTATGAACTACGTTGCCCTCGGACATATCCACAATCCCACACCTCCGAAAAAGGTGGGGGAAACGGTGCTGGCATACCCCGGATGCACCGTAGGCCGCGACTTCGGAGAATGCGGCGACAAGGGCGTTTTCGTGGGAACGATAGAAAGCGGACGGATAAACCTCTCCTTCCGCACACTTGGCAGCAGCAGATACCTGCGTGAATCGGTAGACGTTACGGGAGCTGAAAACGACGGAGAGATCGCCGCCAAGATAGCCGAGCAGATAAGCGCAAGGGGGGTTACCACCGCCGACAGAGTGCGGCTGACCCTGACGGGCTCCCTGCCCGCAGGCATGGCGCCCACCATGCCCGCCATCAAGGCTATGATACCGCCGACAGCCCTCTGGCAGATAAAGGACGACACAGTCCCCGCCGTAGACGGCGAGGAGCTAAAGCGGGATATCACCCTGCGAGGTGAATTCTACCGCAAGCTGCTCCCTATGCTGGAAAGCGAAAACGAGGCGGAGAGGAAGACCGCGGAGCAGGCGCTGAAACTGGGGCTGTGCGCTATTAACGGAGTAAGCATAGATGAAGTATAAAGCAGTTCTGCTGGACGCAGACGATACCATATTTGATTTTAAGGCAAGCGAACGGTCAGCATTTACGCGCACGGCAGAGCACTTCGGCTTTTCCCCCGACCTTTACCCCACATACCACCGCATAAACGACGGACTGTGGAAGGCTCTCGAGCGTGGTGAGGTCACCAAGGACAGCCTCCGTGTCAAGCGGTATGAGCTGCTCTCTGAGGAAGCAGGGCTCTCCTATGATGCAAAGGAAGTCACCGAGTACTACGGCGACAGGCTCGCCGAGGGGTACTTCTTAATTGACGGTGCCATAGAGCTTTTAGAGGAACTGCGAGGCAAGCTGGCGGTCTACCTTTGCACAAACGGCGTTTCCGAAGTGCAGAGAAGCCGCATCGCGGGCACGGGCATAGCCCCTTACCTGGACGGTGTCTTTATCTCGGAGGAGCTGGGCGCGGAAAAGCCCAAAAAATAATTTTACGACAAGGTCTTCGCCCTTATCCCCTATAAAAAGAGCCAGGTCATCGCCTTCGGGGACAGCCCCTCCTCAGATATCAAGGGCGCGGCGCAGTACGGCATAGACTCCTGCATCTTCAGGGGAGAAAGCGACCTTGCCACCTACAGAGTAACAGAGCTGAAAAAATTTTTGGAAGTAATAAAATAATGTATATAAAAGAACTTTACATAGGCGCCTTCGGCGGCATAAAAGACCGCTCATTCTCCTTCACCGACGGCATCAACTTAATAGAAGGGGAAAACGAGTCGGGTAAGAGCACCCTCTGCGCCTTCATTAAATTCATATTCTTCGGCCTGCCCGCCAGAGCCAAGGCGACTATGAGCGACAGAAAACGCTATCTGCCCTTTGACGGCTCGCCCGCCTTTGGCACTCTGACCCTTGTCACCGAGGAGGGGGAATATATCATCGCCCGAACCTTTACCCCATCGGGCAGAGGCGGCAGTGATAAGGTGCAGATAACCGACACCTTAACGGCAGAGGCGGTAGACGCCGACCCCGCAGAGCACTTCCTCGGTATGACCGAGACCCTTTTCACCCGCACGGCGTATCTGACACAGCTCTCGGGCGGTAGGATAGACGGCACCGAGGTCAGCACCGCCATGGAGAACCTCTTATACTCAAAGGACGAGGAGATAGACTCCGCCGCCGCCATAAAGGCACTTGAGAAGGCGGCCACCGCCCTTGTTCACAAGAGGGGCAACGGCGGTAAGCTGAACGAGGCTATGGCCGAGCTTGACCTCTTGAGCGCAAAGGCGGCTGTCAACGGTAACGCGGAAGAGGAGCACTCACGCCTGGAGGAACAGATAAACAGCCTCTCAAAAACAGAGGCGGAAAACGAGAGGATACTGCGTGAGGCGGAGGAAAACGTAGATAAATACCGCAGGGCGGAGATACTGCGCTCCTTTGACGAGCTTGACAAAGCAAAGGCGCGCCTCTTAAAGGATAAGGAAGAATACTCCGCCGCACTTCCCGGCGGTCACGTCCCATCAAGCGAAGACCTGATGGAGATGGTGCGCCTCTCGGAGGGCATCAAGAACGCGGACAACGATATAGCCCTGCGTGGTACCCGACCTCTGCCCGATATGCCCATAGGCAGGATAGCCGCAGACGGCGGCAAGGAAAAAGTCAAGGCAGACCTTCGCGCGAAGCAGAGCAAGGGCAACACCTTTACCGCCTGCGCGATGATATTCTTTACCGTCACCGCGGTACTCTTCGTCCTGACAGCCCTTATTCCGCTGACTCCCTTCGTATACTTAGGTGCGGGTGCTGCGTGGATAGTGGGTGTGATCCTGCTCACTATTGGCGTGACTTCAACGAGCAAGGTCAAGGCAAAACTCAATGAATACGGCATACGCAGCCTTCTGGAGCTGGAGTCGCTCTCACAGCGGGAGGACAACCAGCGCCTTACCTACGAAAAGGAGGTGGCGGAGCGCCGCAGTCAGCTGGCAGAGGCGCAAGGGCGCAAGCAGGAGCAGGTAGCCCGCGCATCCCTTTTACTTGAGAGATACGGCTCTGCCTACGTAGATCCCGACCGTCTGGCGGGTGAGGTGGCGCGCCTCTCCGCTCTGCGTGAGAAGCTCGCCGCGCAAAAGGCGAACATAGATCTAAATGAAAGAGACGCAGAAAAGGCGCAGAGAGACCTTTCGGAGCACGACCGCGACGCCCTGAAGCTCTCACTCGCCGCCGACCCCTACGAGGTACTCGCATCTATTGATATAAAGGAAAACGAACGCCGCGCCACCTTCGGTGCCACCAGCCGCGACACCCTGCGCGAGAAGCTCTCCGAGCTTCGTCTGCAAAGGGTCAGCCTGGCAAGAGAGGCCGACGAGGCTAACGCCGTCAAGGAGCGTATGGTTGCCCTAAACGATGAAATAGGCCTTCTGCGTGATAGATACAACGCCGTAAGCCTGGCGCTCTCAGCCTTAGAAAGCGCCGCCGCCGACGTGAAGGAGCAGTTTTCTCCCGCCCTCGCTTCCCGCGCCGCAGAGATAATGGCGCAGGCCACGGAGGGCAGGTACGACCGCTTTATCCTTGGCAGGGAGATGAACATCTCCTATATGGATAACGCCCACGGAGGCGCCGTGCGCGACGCCGACCACTTAAGCGCGGGCACCAAGGATATGGCGTACATCAGCCTGCGTATCGCCCTTTGCGAGGTGCTGTGCGAAAAGGGCGAGCTGCCTATGATATTCGACGAGAGCTTCGCCTCAATGGACGAGGGACGCCTCGCCGCTATCCTTTCTGTGATCAGAGGTCGCAAAGGCCAGTCCTTTATCCTCTCCTCGGGCAAGCGGGAAGGAGCGTACCTCTCGGGCTGTAATAAGATTAATAAGATAAAGATGTGAAGGAAGCAAGGGGAACCCTGTCCCTTGTAAGGGATCTCATAACGTTCCATTTTCCCTTTTTTACAAAAAATCCCACAAAATCTTCGTTTGATATTGATTTTTACGGTATTTTAGAGTATTATAATAAAGTTGAATATAATAATGCATTATAAATTATCCCATGGAGATATCATAAATGGAATGCAAGAAATTCAGAAGGATAGGCGTGCTCACCTCGGGAGGTGACGCACCCGGTATGAACGCAGCCATACGTGCCGTGACCCGTGCGGCTCTGGAAAACGGAGTCGAGGTAATGGGCATCTACGAGGGCTACAAGGGGCTTATGGAGGGTAATATGAAGCTCTTCACCGCCCGCGACGTTTCAAATATAATCAATCTTGGCGGTACCGTGCTCTACTCAGCCCGTTCCCCCGAGTTTAAGACCGAAGAGGGTATGGCGCTGGCTATCGAGCAGTGCCGTAAGAATCAGATAGACGGTATCGTCGCCATAGGCGGCGACGGCACCTTCCGCGGTGCTACCGACTTAACTCTGCGCGGCATCCCCTGTATCGGTATCCCCGGTACTATTGATAACGACATCACCGCCACCGACCACTCCATCGGCTACGACACGGCTATGAACACCGTAGTCGAGATGGTAGACAGACTGCGTGACACCTGCGAGAGCCACGAGAGATGTAACGTAGTTGAGGTAATGGGACGCAACGCAGGCTATATCGCCCTGAACACGGGTATCGCCGTAGGCGCTTCCGTCATCGTGGTAAGCGAGGTGGACTTTGACGAGGATGAGGCTATCGCACGCTGTATCGAGAGCAAGAAGAACGGCAAGCGTAACTTCATCGTGCTGGTAGCCGAGGGCTGCGACGGATTTGCTGAGCCCTTTGCAAAGCGCTTCCAGGAGAAGACCGGTATCGAGACCAAGTTCGCGCGCCTTGCTCACGTAGTCCGCGGCGGTTCGCCCACCCTGCGCGACCGCGTTATCGCCTCTAAGATGGGTAAGGAAGCGGTGGATCTGCTTTTAGCCGGTCAGAGCAACCTGGTGGTTTGCGAGAGAGGCGACGTGATAACCAGTATGGATATAACCTACGCCCTTATCCTTGACCGTATGTACAAGGGCAAGCTAAAGGAGGGCGACCTTGACAGGTTCTCCCCCGAACAGGTGGAGCGTATGAGGGCCTTCTGCGCCAACAAGGCGGCCAAGTTCCGCGACGTTTACGAGACTGCATACCTTATCTCAAGATAATTAAAAATCAGTAAAGGCATACCCGCCTTTACTGATTTTTGGCGTTTTATTGCGGGTCGTCGCGATATATTTGCCTTGCGGCAAATGCGATATATCCGCTTCGCGGATGTTACGCCCCCTCCGTCAACCGACAAGCGGTTGCCACCTCCCCCGATGGTGGAGGTGCATGCTACCGCGGGTCGCTGTGATATTATGAGCGGTGAGCACCCGCACCTCCCCCATGAGTGGTGGGAGGGGGACCGCCGGAGATGTTACGGCATCTCTATGATGTTTTACATTCCCGGTGGTGGAAGGGGCTGATACAGCGATACATCCCTTCGGGATGCGATATGTTCGCTGCGCGAACGAGAGGAGCAGACCCAAGTAATTAATTACTTTTTAAAAGTTTTTGAGGGGG
>JAZQCR010000096.1:0-6456 GCA_045546375.1 Eubacteriales bacterium
GAAGTAAAGAAGAATTTTGGCTTTGGCTGTATGCGCCTTGCCATGAAGGACGGCGAGGTAGACTACGACGTATTTAACGAGATGATAGATACCTTCATAGAGGCAGGCTTTAACTATTTCGATACCGCTCACGGCTATATCGACGGTAAGAGCGAGACTGCTCTTCGCGACTGCCTCGTTGCCCGTTACCCGAGAGAGTCTTATATTCTTGCAAATAAGCTGTCTTACTTCTTCTTTGAGAAGGAAGAGGATCTGGCTCCGCTTTTTGAGAAGCAGATAGAAAAGTGCGGGGTTGACTATTTTGACTTCTACCTTATGCACGCGCTGAGTGCTTCTTCCTATGAGAAGTGCCTGCGCTGTAACGCCTTTGAGTTTGTTAAGGGACTTAAGGAGCAGGGAAGGATCAAGCATATTGCTATGTCCTTCCACGATACTGCGGACGTCCTCGACCGTATACTCACCGAGCAGCCTGAGGTAGAGGCGGTACAGCTTCAGCTGAATTACCTTGACTATGACGATCCCGCGGTACAGAGCAAGGCGTGCTACGATGTGTGCGTAAAGCACGGTAAGCCGGTCATCGTTATGGAGCCGGTAAGAGGCGGGGCTCTCGTGAATCTGCCCGACTCGGCAAAAGAGGTGTTTGACGCCCTTAACGGCGGCAGCTACGCTTCCTACGCTATCCGCTATGCCGCGTCCTATCCCGAGGTGTTTATGGTGCTCTCGGGTATGGGCAGTATGGAGATGATGCGCGATAATATCGGCTATATGTCCGATTTTACCCCACTCTCGAACGAGGAGCTTGCCGCTACCGATAAGGTCAGGGAGATCATCCGCACGGTAGATCAAGTGCCTTGTACCGGATGCGAATACTGTATGGAGCCTTGCCCTATGGAGATTCCCATTCCTAAGGTTTTTGCCGCATATAATTCCTACCTTGCGGCGCAGAAGACGCGCGGTGAAGCGCGGGAAGCTCTCGGTGAAATGGACAAAAAGGCTACCGAATGTATCGAGTGCGGTGCCTGTGCGGCAGTCTGCCCCCAGAAGATAGCCATCCCCGAGCAGCTAAAGAAGGCAGTTAAGGCGCTTCGTCTCGATAAGTGAGATGAACGCACGCGCTGTAAAGGCGAAAGAGCTCCTCTCTCCTTTTGAAGCGCTTATTAGAATAAGAAGTGTGTTGGAGACGCTGGTATAGTTACCCTTGGTAATTTTCGACAAGATCGATAGTTTACACGTAATTAACACACTTTTTCAGTTCGGCAGTTATAATAATGACTATGTTTATGGATAAAATGCTATTATTAATGCGAAAGGCAAAGATACTGTATTTCCCGCTTCTGTTTTGCTTCCTTGAGACAGTTTTGCATATTTATGCTTACAGAAGCTTAAGGGGGATGGGGTGGATATTGGCTTTTTCCTTAGGCTTCGGATTTCTATTCGCTTTTCTTACCACTGTATTTCCCCATAGAGTAAATCGCGTGCTTTCATATGTGTTTTCTTTCCTGATCACGCTTGTGTATGAGATCCAGTTAGTCTACTACTCGATTTTTAAGGGTTTTGCTCCCATATCGTCTGTGCGACTGGGCGGTCAAGCAGTCACAAATTTCGGGGGAGCGGCACTGGAGGGGGTCAATTCCGTCATACTGTTGATCTTCTTTTTGCTGTTACCCTTTGTTCTGCTTATAGTAATCAGCTTATTGCTGAAAGCCAAGTTCAACCGTCTCGCTAAATGGTATTCGGCGATCCCTTTAGGCATAAGTACGTTGATCATTTCACTTACAATGGGCATCATGGTGCTATTTTTCTCCGGGACTCCGTCATTATATATGCTGTTCACAAGTCCCAATACACCAACTGACGTTAGTGTTGAGAATTTCGGTCTCGCGGCGACAATGGCTCAGGAAATACGCTTTATTATTTTTCCGGATGGCGCAAAAGAATCTGTAGAGGAACTTTCATATGCAAAGTACGGAGAGAAATATCAGGTTGATCCTTCACTTGATTTTGTTTCTCTTTATGAGAAGGCACAAGATGATGATATAAGGAACCTTACGGCTGCATTGTCTAATATGCCTGTGACCGAGAAGAACAAATACACCGGTATTTTTGAGGGATACAATTTAATTTCTATTTGTGCGGAGGCCTTCTCACCAGAGTTTATAGATCCCGAGCTCACTCCGACATTATACAGTATGGTAAACGGCGGTTTTGTGTTTGAGAATTTCTACGCCTCCTTTCCGAATACCACCACCGACGGTGAATATGCATTTTGTATGGGACTTTGGCCTGATACGTCACGGGGCAAGATAGAATCCAGCTTCGGTCTTTCTGCGACGAATTATCTGCCCTATTGCTACGGTAACGTTTTTAGGTCGGGCGGTGCCATAGCCAAGGCGTACCATAATTACACGGCTGAGTTTTACCATAGAAACCATACCCATAAGAATATGGGTTATGATTTCCTCGCGGGTAACAGCGGTCTTGATATTGAGATGACTTGGCCTTCCTCCGACCACGAAATGATGGTTAAGTCCGTGGATGACTACATAGACAGCGGTGAGCGCTTTACAGCTTATTATATGACCTTCAGCGGGCACTACCAGTACACCGATGAAAATGCAATGAGCGTTAAGAACCGTGACGCCGTAAAGGATCTTGACTATTCGGATACGGTCAAGGCGTATATCGCGTGCAATCTTGAGCTGGAGTACGCCATGACCTATCTGCTTGACAGACTTGATGCGGCGGGAATAGCCGATAAGACCCTCATCGTTCTTACTACGGATCATTATCCCTATGGGCTTACTACCGAGGAATATGCAGAGCTCAGCGGTCGCGAGATAAACGATGTGTTTGATAAGCAGAAGAATAGCTTCATCTGCTATGTGCACGGTATGGAGCCTGTCAGAGTCAGCGAGTATTGCTCTACCGTTGATATTTTGCCGACGGTATTGAATCTTCTTGGATATACCTATGATTCGAGGCTGCTTGCGGGAAGGGACGTGCTTTCGGAAAACGTAGAGCATGTGGCGGTCCTCTCTGACGGAAGTTTTATCGGAGACGGCTTTTCGTACGATGCTTCCAAGGCGTCTTTTAAATGCGAGGGTGAGGAAGCGGAGCGAAAAGCAAAAGAAGCTTATGAAGATATAGAGAAGCAGTTCCGCGTCAGCACGCAGATACTGAACTGTGACTATTATTCCTTTGTTTTCGGTGAAAGCTCTGATAACGAAGGCTTCGTGGATCCAAGCGTGCAGTATAAGGACGTTGAGATAATGTCTCAGGCGCAAATATCTTACGTGCTGGATAACGACCTTATGGAGCCGGAGAGCGAGGATATGTTTGGTGTATATCGCGATCTATCGATAGCTGAATTTATTGATATACTCTACCGTGTCGCTTACCGTCCAGAGTCTGGCAAGGTCGAAGAAACACCCTTTACCTATCCCGATAATTACGCAGATGCGATCAATTGGGCCCTTGGCTCAAACATTCTGAGGGATGATGGGCTGATACCTTACGATCTGACGTCTACTCTTGATTTCGGCAAGGCGGCTTTGCTGGTCGCCAGGGTATCCGACCTTTTGTGGTTGGATGTAACAGTTGATGAAGGTGAGTTAGTTCTCTTAAAGGAGAAGTATCCTGATCTTTGCGAAGAGATGATACGTGCAGCTATGTTCTGTAAGGAACAGAAGATCATGGTAGGTGACGGTAGCGAAGAATACGTGTGTAAGAATCATGCTACCACCCTACAGAGACTTTTTGCTTTAAACTTCACCTATAAACTCTGCACTTATATGTTGGAAAGATAACGGAGATTTAAATGGATTTTAAAAAAATAACGGAAAAGATTCTCCCGGCATTACGGAAGGGAAAGATACTGTATTTCCCGCTTATGTTTTGCTATTTAGAGGTGCTTTTGCACCTTTATGCATATCGCTCGCTGTCCGCCGTTATGCTTTGGATATTGGCTTTTGCAATGGGACTGGGCTTTTTCTTCACATTTTTGACCACCGTCTTCCCGCAGAAGGTCAATCGGGTGTTAATGTACTTATGCTCGTTTCTCGTAACGCTGATCTATGAGATACAGCTCGTATATTTTGCTATATTTAAGGGCTTTGCGCCTGTGTCTTCGGCTAAGATGGGCGGTCAGGCCATAACCAATTTCGGCGGAGAGGCCCTTGGCGGCGTACGAAGCGCGCTTTGGATGATCCTGTTGCTTCTGGTGCCATTCCTGCTCTTATGCGTGTTAGGCGTCTGGCGGAAGGTGAAGTTTCCTCGCCTGAAGAAGTGGTATTCCGCCGTTCCACTGGGCGTTTCAGCCCTTATATTAGGCGGCACCGTCAGTGTTATGGCGCTTTTCTTCTCGGGTACTCCTTCTCTTTACGGGATGTTCAATAGTCCGAATACTTCGACTGACATCAGCGTAGGTAATTTCGGACTTACTATCACTATGTTTCAGGAGATACGTATGACCCTTTTCCCACCCGAGGAAAAAGAGGTCATAGAGAATTTCTCCGAGCACGATTACGGAAATGAATATCAAGTAGATCCCGCCATAGATTTTAATGTACTGTATGAGAAGGCAGAGAATGAGGAGATAAAGAATCTCACCGCCGCTCTTTCAAATATGCCGGTATCCCTTAAGAATAAATATACCGGTATGTGCGAAGGGTATAATCTTATAGCCATCTGTGCCGAGGCTTACTCCCCCGAGTTTATTGATCCCGAGCTGACGCCGACTCTTTATAAGCTGACTAACAGCGGATTTGTTTTTGAGAATTTCTATTCTTCTTTCCCAAATACCACTACAAACGGCGAATATGCCTTCTGTATGGGTCTTTGGCCTGACTTGTCAAGAGGAAAAACGGATTCCAGCTTCGGCGTATCCGCGAGCAACTATCTGCCCTATACATACGGTAATATTTTCAAGTCAAAGGGATGGGTAGCCAAGGCATACCATAATTATACAGCAGAGTATTATCACCGCGATTATACTCATAAGAATATGGGATATGACTTTATCGCAGGTAATACGGGACTTGATCTTGAGATGACTTGGCCCACCTCTGACTATGATATGATGGTAAAGTCTATGGACGATTACGTAGACAGCGACGTACCGTTCACCGCTTACTATATGACCTTCAGCGGTCATTATCAGTATACTGTCAAGGATAACGCAATGAGTGCCAAGAACTGGGATCTGGTCAAGGACCTTGACTATTCGGACACAGTAAAGGCGTATATCGCCTGTAACCTTGAGCTTGAGAAGGCTATGAGCTATATAATGGAGCGCCTTGAGAAGGCAGGGAAGGCGGATACCACGGTTATCGTGCTCACCACCGACCATTACCCCTATGGCCTTACCCCCGAGGAATATGCCGAGCTCTCGGGAAGAGAGATAAACGACGTCTTTGACAAGCAGAAGAATAGCTTCATCTGCTACGTTCCCGGTATTGAGCCCGTTCACGTAGACAGTTATTGCTCTTCCATCGACATACTGCCTACTGTTCTGAATCTCTTCGGATTTGACTATGACTCCAGACTTCTTGCGGGGCAGGACGTTCTCGCGGAGAACGTTGACCACGTGGCCATCCTGGCTGACGGCAGCTTTAAGACCGACGGTATTTCCTATGACGCTTCAAAGGTCGCTTTTGAGTATGACAGTGATTCCGACGAATTGAAGAAGCAGGGCGAGAGGCTTTTTGAGGCGGTCAAAAAGAAATTCAGAGTAAGCTCGCAGATATTAAATACCGATTACTACTCTTACGTTTTCAGTCAGCGGTCTTCTGGAGAGGAGATCATTGACCCCACCCTTCAGTATAGCGATATAGAGATACTGATCCAGGCATCTGCCTATTACGTTCTGTCAAACGACCTGATGGATCCCGTCAGCGAAGATAAGTTCGGCCTGTGGCAGGAGATCTATACGGGCGAGATGTACGACGTATTCTACCGTATCGCAGGAAGCCCCGATATAGAGGCGGATCCCGCCCCGTTTACAGGCGAGGATAAGTATCTGAAGGCGGCAACCTGGGCTATGCAAAACGGCATACTTCGTGAAGACGGCGTGATGTCCTTTGACCTTGACAGTAAGGTCAGCGTCGGTCAGTACGCTTTGGCTATAGCGAGAGCCTGCGAGTATTTCGGAGTTGAGATAGAGGTGGATGAAGACGAAGTCACAGAGAAGATGTCGCAGTTCCCGAATATGAGCGAGGAACAGGTAAGAGCATCCCTCTATTGCCGCGATACGGCGGTATTTACGGATATCGGCAAGCCTCTTTATCATTTCGAGTCCGCGACCTGGGCGCTTAACCGCCGCACCGTGGTCGACTCTACCTATAAGCTTTGCACTTATGTTTTAGAGGACTATTTAAACAAATAATATAACAAGCAGACCTTCGCCGAAGGTCTGCTTTTGCTTTGCACCTTCCCTGTTGGGGAAGAGGGAAGTCGGAG
>JAZQCR010000097.1:0-7276 GCA_045546375.1 Eubacteriales bacterium
CATCCGCCGTGAGCGGAGTATAAATACCGCCGCTATCATGGTCACGGGCAGGGTGATAGCCATGCTCGTTCCTGCGCCCACCACCGCAGACACAGCCATAGCGCCGAAGGCCACGTGAGAAAGGCCGTCGCCTATCATTGAATAGCGCTTTAAGACCAGGATAACGCCGAGAAGCGCGGCGCACAGCGCCACCAGCACGCCAACGGCGAAGGCGTTACGCACGAAGGAATATGAGAAAAATTCTATAAGCTTAGCCATTTCCGCCCTCCGTGTATTCTTCTTTGGTTACGAAAAGAGCGCTGTCCGCGCCTATATGCAAAACGTGGGTAACGTCCCGCAGTACTGCGTGGGGATCGTGAGAGATCATGATGACCGTGATCCCCTCATCGTTTAACATCTTCACCGCATCGTACATACCCCGCACACTGTGACTGTCAAGCGCGGCGGCGGGCTCGTCAAGGAGCAGTATCTCGTCTGCAGCGCAAAGAGCTCGGGAGAGGAGCACCCTCTGCTGTTGACCGCCCGAAAGCTGGCGGTAGCTCTTCTTTGAGAGGTGCTCTACGCCCAGGCGCTCCATAGCGGCAAAGGCGCGGTCTTTATCCGACTTTTTTGGAAAGAGAGAGCGTGAACAGCCTGAGAGGACTATCTCCGAAACGGATGCAGGGAAATCGCGGGATGCTTCATCCTGCTGCGGAAGATAACCAATGCCCCCCGCAGACACCGAGAACGTACCCGACACAGGCTTCTGCAGACCTAAAAGGGTCTTTATAAAAGTGCTTTTTCCGCTTCCGTTCTCTCCTAATATACAGAGATAATCACCCTTTTCAAGGGAAAAGGTGATAGGCGGACAAACGCCTCTTCCCGAATAGCCGGGCACTAATTCTTTAACTTCTATTACTGCCATTATCCCAGGGCCTTTCTTAATATTTCCAGGTTTTCCTCCATCAGGTCGAAGTAGCCTTTATCGCTCTTCACCTGGATGGAGTATAAGGTGAGTATCTCGCATTTGCCCCCCGATTCCTCACAGACCGTGCGCGCCAGGGCACCGTCCGAGGTCTCGGTCACAAGAACGTAAGGAAGTTCCTCGCCTTTTACCGTGTTTATCAGTTCCATTACCGTATCAAAGCCGGCTTCGGTCTCCGCCGAGCACCCGGGGAATGCCGCCACAGAGTCAATACCGTATTCCTCAAAAAGATAGGTGAAGGGGAATCGGTCGGCTATGACCACGGTGTTCTTTTTTGATGCGCCCACCGCATTTCGGTAGTCTTTATCAAGTGCTTTGAGACGACCCTGCACCTGCGAGAGATTTCCGCGGTATAGCTCTGCGTTTTCCTCGTCTATAATGCAAAGCTCCTCCGTCATAGCGATACAAATATTCTCGGTAAGCTCAGGGGAAAGCCACACGTGCTCGTCTGCGCCGTGGTCGTGCCCCTCGTGCTCGCCCTCATGCTCGCTTCCGTGAAGCGCCTCTTCAACAAGAGCGAGGGTAGCACCTCCCTCCTCACGGCAGATCTCTGCCGCGTCCTTACACCAGGGCTCTGCCTCGTCACTTAAATATATAAAGAGATCGGCGGAATAGATATTCACGAAGTCCTCTGCCGTAGGCTGAAAGCTATGTGGGTCTGCCCCATCCTCTGAAAGGAAGATGACCTCAATGCCGCTATCCCCCACCAGCTCTGTAAGCAGGTCGTAGGGCGCGTAGGCGGTGACCACCACCTTTAAGCCATCGTCATCCCTTTTGCATCCCGCAAGGCTTGGGATGAGCAGGGTAAATATGCATATTAAGGATAGTATTTTCTTCATTTATACCTCGATTGATAGGTCGATCGCTGTTCTTTTTCGCAGTAGCGACAGAGATGCAGTTTTCTTTTAAACGTATCTTTGGATACGGGACGTCGAGGGCGCCGTCCCCTACGCAGATCTCATCACAGAGATAATATATATCGGTATAGATTACACTTGTAGGGGACGGCGCCCTCGACGTCCCGTACACAATTTCACATCGGTTAATTAATTTTTACACTCACCGCACTTGCCAAAGAGGACGGTGTCCTCGCTGATGGAAAAGGATGAGCCGTCCGATACTAAGGACGCTATCTGCTCGGAGAGCTCGTGAGAAAGGTGAAGGAGCCTGCCGCACTCACTGCACTTCATATGCAGATGCTCTGCGCGGTGAGCGCAGGTCACGGCCTGATAGACGCTCTTTCTGCCCACCTCAAAGCGCTTGACCTCGCCGCCCTTCACAAGGTCGGGCATACGTCGGTACACCGTGCTGACACCTACTGCGCCCGACAGCGCCTCGGCTATCTCCTCGGCGGTGAACTGTCTCTCGGGGTTTGCCGACAAAAGATCAAGTATTGCTTTTTTCTGTTCGGTATTGTATGCCATATCCCTCTCCATTTTGAGAATTATTCTCAATTTCAGTTATATTATACACGAATTTCGCCATATGTCAAGGCGGATCATAAATAAGATTGATTTTCCCAACTTTGCCGCAGGCAAAACTTCACTGTCCACAGGACAACTTCACTATCGAAGATAACTTCACTTGCCCGAAGGGGCAAACTTAGTTGGGGCACACTTCTTAGCGAAGTGTGCCCCATTCGGGTTCTTTTTTCGTTTAGAGTGTTACCGTTCCTATGTAGTTTGCGCCGAGATCAGCGTCAAAAACGTTGGGGTTGGCAAACCGTACTACACGGGTGTCGGCGGTTGCCTTATCAAAGGGCACGGCGGAGATGCGGATATACGCACGGTACTGTCCGCCTTCCTCTGCGGTAACGGTGAAGGAATAGTGACCGTCGTTTAAGTCTATGTCAAGAGGCAGGGCGTACACGCCGTCCTCTCCCTCTAAGATAAGCTCGGCCTTAAGCCTATCGGTAACCGAGCCGAAGCCTACGTTCTCAAAATAGCCCTCAAGAGCGCCTTTACCTACAGAGGCAGAGCGAAGCACGAAGCGATAGCCCATATGGTCGAGGATAAACTTCTGCCAGGTGCCCCCGTAGTACTCGCTGACATCGGGCATACCCTCAAAGTCGGTGTCGTGAGTAAACTCGGTGACCTCGTAGACCTTCTGCAGACCCGTGGTATTGGTGAGGATATTGCGCAGGTAGGAAAGGCGGGTCTGATACAGCTCCTCAAAGAAGTCCTTCTCGTAGATAGGTGCCTTATGCTCCGCCAAGAACTCTACCTTGGTATGTGCCATCTCGCCGCCATAGGGCATACGGCCGTTCTGGGAGGCAAGGAATTCTCTTCCCTCGTTTCTATCAAGTGCTATCCAGGTGCCGTAGTCATCCGCAGTACCCAGATAACCGTCATTATACATACCGAGACGGTATGCGGGATGGTCGGGGGTAAGGGGAAGGCTGTCCATAATAGTAGCGCCCTTGCTCTCTGCGTAATCCTTGATAAGGCCGGGGTTACGGCAGAGGATCGGAATAGACTCGTCATAGTTTTTGAGCATAGCGTCAATGATAACGTTAGAGTACTCGGGCTGTATGTACTTCGAGCAGTGCATCTCGCCCCAGGGGCCCATCATGCCCGCTTCTATGGCGATGACGATATCCTTATACTCGTTGACAACCTCGGCTAACTGCTCTATATGCTTTACGATCCACGCCACGTCGTCGGGCTCTGTGCCCGAGAAGGCATCCCTTGCGTAAGAGAAGCGGGGAATGCAAAGCACACCCTTTTCCCTTGCCGTGCGCAGAGTCTCTCTTATGGCATCCAGGGTCTGATCGTTTATGGGGATATTCTTCCCTCCTACTCTCTCCGGACGGTCTGCAACGGCGCGGTAGTGCTCCTGGCGGTAGTCGTTACCCGAGGAAAAGGCGCTGATATCAAACATAGGGGTGGAAAGGCCGGTAGGATGCTCGGTGTACGCCCCCGTTGTACCCTCGTTGTTGGCGCTTATCCAGTAGTAACGACCCCAGCAGATACCCGGCTGGGCGTCAAAGCTCTCACATCCGTCACGGTATTCGATATCCGAAACGTGAGTAAGCTCAAGGGGTGACGCATTAAAACTGATCTTGAAATTCTTCATTTAAATCACCTCGTTATTTCTAAAATAGGACAGACTGCGCCTGTCCCATTTTTATTTTAAGATTATCTCGTCGCTGTCGATAAACGCCGTAGCTGCGGCGGTATCGCCTAAAGGCACTATGGTGTTTGCATTACACTTAGTGCAGAAGACCAGCGCGTCTTCATTTAAGAAACGGAAGTCGTACTCCCCCTCGCCGTCAGGACACTTGCAATGGATGCAGCCGTCTGCCTTAAACTCCTCTAACATAAAGCGGACGAGATTCTCGGTCTCGGGATCGGTGAGTTTTATCTCCTCTCCGTGAAGAGAGCCGAAATCGGCAAGACCCGCCTCCGCCATTATGGCCGCAAGCTCCTTATCCTTCTCCGAAAGAGTCTCAAGAGCATCCTCCTTACCGCCTACGAAGCATATCTCGATGCCTGTATATGTGCAGGAAAGGCAGAGCACCTTCTTCTCAAAAAATGCGTCCTGGGAGATGATGAAGGTATGCTTCTCACCGCAGGCAAGGCAGGGCACGGATAAGCGCACCTTACCGTCAGAGGTACGGGTAATGATAAGCTCGCTTTCCTCGCAATCACACTTCAGCTTCACCATATCACCGGAAAGGGTGAAAACGCCCACCACGCTGACTACGCTGAGTCCGCAATGGGGACAGCGGTATATTACCGTAGTTTCCTTGGAATTTAATATCATTTTTTAAGATCCTCTGTTATAGCCTCGGGCGGGTCAAAGTCAAGCGCTTTCACGCCCTCGGCGTTCTCGTATTCCTTATCGTATATTACGATCTCCCCTAAAGGTTTCTCCGCCTCCGGCTCGTCCACGTAATAGACCCGCAGGGATAGGGTATTTACCCCGTCCATTTCGATCCCCGAGAAGAGCAGTCTGCGGTACTCGTACCTGGGCTTACCCAAAAAGCTCTTTTCGGCGGTGGTATAACTGTACTCTGCGTAGACCTTATCCTTATCGTCCGCAAGACGGAAGATAAAGGGCTCGCCCTCCGAAAGCTCCTCAAGCTCCAGATCCTTTTTTACGTGCTCAAGGGTGGACACGTTATATCGAAGGGTAAGTTGAACTTGATCTGCAGAAGGCGCATAGCATACGTCCGAGAAGGAAAAATATGCGTCCGGGGTCATATTGTTTCTGACCACCTGCTCACCCGTTCCCTTTATAACGTAGCTGTCAAGGGGGTGAGAGATAAGCTCAAAGCCCTCGGGGTCTGCCTTATATGCAGCGTAGCCCGCCTCGTCCCACAGTATGGCCTTTGCTTCCTCCGGGACGTTATTATTTATGAAGATGCGCATTAAAAGTAAGACAGCGAGGATAGCCACCAAAGTAAGGGTTATCCACTTAAAGGTCTTAAAGACAGGGCCGCGCTCTTTTATCCGAAATTCCTCGTAATCTATGTCGTTATAGTTGTCGTTATTCATAAAAACCTCAGAAAAAGCGATTTTCTTTCTTTATTGTATCACAAGATCGGCTAAAAAACAACGATAGGGCTTGAAAAACTATGGTATAATGTGTTAAAATAGTGTGAAATAAGCAAAAATATAAAATAAGGTATATAATTATGGAAGAACAGAAGAAAATAATATTCTCGGGCGTACAGCCCAGCGGCATCTTAACCATCGGCAACTACTTAGGCGCCATCAAAAACTGGGTAGACCTGCAGGATGACTACAAGTGTCTTTACTGCGTGGTGGATATGCTCGCCATCACCGTGCGTCAGGTGCCTGCGGAGCTTCGTAAGAGAACTTACGAGACCTTGGCTATCTATCTTGCGGCAGGCATCGACCCCACGAAGAGCACCATGTTCGTGCAGAGCCACGTGCCCGCCCACGCGGAGCTGGCCTGGGTCTTAAACTGCTACACCATGTTCGGTGAGCTCTCCAGGATGACTCAGTTCAAGGACAAGAGCGCAAAGCACGCGGACAACGTAAACGCAGGCCTCTTTACCTACCCCACGTTGATGGCGGCGGACATCCTCTTATACGGAACAGACTTAGTGCCCGTTGGCGTTGACCAGCAGCAGCACATCGAGCTGGCTCGCGACATCGCAAACCGCTTTAACGGCGTGTACGGAGATACCTTCCGTGTGCCCGAGGGCTTTATCCCCAAGAGCGGCGCAAAGATAATGAGCCTTTCCGACCCCACAAAGAAGATGAGCAAGTCGGACGAGAACGCAAACGGCTTTATCTCCCTGCTCGACGACCGCGACACTATAGTGCGCAAGTTCAAGCGCGCTATCACCGACTCGGATACCGTAGTATGCCGTGCTCCCGGCAAGGACGGAGTAAACAACCTGATGAATATCTACGCCTGCTTTACCGGTAAGAGCGACGCGGAAATAGAGGCGGAGTTCGCAGGCAAGGGCTACGGCGACTTCAAGCTGGCTGTAGGCGAGGTCGTAGCAGACGGTCTTACCTCCATCCAGGCAGAGTTCAATAGACTCATGGCCGACAAAGCATACCTCGAATCCATCATGCGTCAGGGCAGTGAGGATGCCTTCCGCATGGCTCGCAAGATACTCTCCAAAGTATACAGAAAGGTTGGATTTACACAGATATGAAAAGCTACGTTATATACTGTATAGCGGCGGCGGTCATAGCTTGGGCATTCTCCTTCAGCGCCACCCCTATGGCGCGTATCTTCGCCTATGGCATTGGGGCCCTTGACGTACCCAAGGACGCAAGACGCGTTCACAAGAAGACCACTCCTCTTTTAGGCGGACTTGCTATCTGGTTCGGTTTCACCGCCGCCAGCGTGCTCTTCTGCGCCATAACCAAGGAGTCCATCGCCATGTGGACAGGCGCCACGGCGCTTATCATCGTCGGCGTTATAGACGACCGCTTCGGTATGCCCGCAGTGATAAAATTCCTTCTGCAGATAGCCGTCGCCACGGGCACGGTCATAGCAGGTGAACTTATCGTCGACGAGATAAACGTCTTCGGTACCCTCTTCGAGTTCGGTTACGTTCCCAGCATCGTTCTTTCCGTCTTCTGGATAGTGGCGCTCATCAACGCCATCAACCTCATCGACGGTCTTGATGGTCTCGCCTGCGGCATCTCCTGCATAGGTGCTGCCACCATCCTTATCATATCCGTCATCTACTCAAATACTTATATGGCGCTCTTTGCCGCCATCCTTGTGGGTGCTTGTGCAGGCTTCTTGCCCTACAACTTCAACCCCGCAAAGATCTTTATGGGTGACACGGGCTCCATGTTCCTCGGATACATCCTTGCG
>JAZQCR010000098.1:0-5286 GCA_045546375.1 Eubacteriales bacterium
TAAGGTACCCGTGCTCTTTTTCGAGAGAAGCTCACAGCCGTATAGCTCCTCTGAAAGCAGTTTCATCATCTTAGCCTCCGCCACCTTCGCCGCCTGAGCCTCGGTATATTCGTATGGCTCCTCGGTATATTCGCGATATACCACCGTATCCACGAATACGGGCAGTTTGACCACTCCGAAAAGTTCTACGCGTTCACTCGCTTCTATTTTATCATAAAACTCATCATAATTTCCACTATTTCCGAAAGTTTTCACCGCTTTTGTGAAAAATTTATACTGTTTTTCCCGCTTTTCCTCTCCCGAATAGACCTTATGGGTGCCCTTGAGGGGCACCTCCACCGTATATTCCCGATAGACTTGAGCCTCTACGGTGCCGTAGGAACGCACCGTATCGTACCCCACGACCACTTCGTTTTCCACCTTATCCTTTGTCCCCGCTATGAGCAGATCTCCCTTTTTCACCACCTGTCCGAGATGGATCTTCGCATCTCCGCTCCAGGCGGCGAAGGATACTATCTGTCCGTCCTCCGCGGCGATGACGTCCGAGGGGGAGTCCGTGTGCCACTCAGCCTCTCTGTCCGTCCGCTCCTTTACGACGATATTCGCCACCGTCCCCTCCATATTAACACTGACGAAGGCCATATCGTCCGAGGCGATGAGATAGTCGTGACATATCCTATCAAAATCTACGCTCGGTATAAAGGTACCGTACTGCAGTCCGAGATCCTCAAAGCTCGCTATTATCTCTCCCTCCGAAAAACGGCGGTTACCCTCCACCGAAATATCCCAGACGAAATAGGTGGATGCCCACAGCACCGCTGCAAAAACGAAGGCGCCCACTATTATTCCGGGGCGGTGACGGTAGCGGTAAGCTGTGGTCAGCACACCTATCTGATCCGAGATATCCACCCTGCAGCCTACGTCCGAAAGAGCGCGCAAAAGTGCCTTCTTAAATCGATTTGCCATAATGAACTCAATGCCGTCTCCCTCCTCCGACAGCTCCCTGTAATCTATGCCCGCACGGTGGATGGCGGTAAGAGCGCGGGAGGTGTAGCCCTCTATGCGAACGCGCACGTAGCCGTATATATAGTTGGCTATCCTCTCCATAAGGCTACCTTTCAAGGTCCACCCCTCCTATCTGCCCGCACACGCACACAGCCCCGTTATAATAGCTCCTCATGGTGAGGGAATCACCCCTCACGCAAAGGGTCATATCGCTGAGGCGCAGCCTCACCCTCTCGGTGGAATACTCGCATATAGCCTTAACCCCGTAGGCAAAGACCTCCTTGCCGCCGTTTATGCTTATCTGGGAGCATATCCCTGCCGCTTCCTTCAATCTGCCCATCCTTTTCCCTCTCACAGAATACCCCCGTAAAGAATTAAATATAATTTACTAACTAATATGCGAGGTGATAGAGATTTATCCGTATGCAAGGGCCGCCACCCTGTGGTCGGGAATACTGTTTTTAGGCTTATTCTTTATTAAAAACTCTGCCCTTTGCACTTCCTACGTGGCAGAGGGGATGGAGATATGTATAAAAAGCGTCATCCCTTCCCTTTTTCCGTATATGGTGTTATGCTCTCTAACAGTATCAAGCGGTCTTGCCAAATACCTGGGAAGGCTGCTGTCAAAGCCCTTCTGCGCTTTATTTGCCCTTGACGGAGGTTGCGCGGCGGCGGTGCTTCTGGGTGCGGTGGCAGGCTTCCCTATGGGTGCAAAGACCGCGGTGGATTCATATAAAAACGGCCTGTGTACACGTGAGGAGGCGGAGCGGGTATGCTGCTTCTGTAACAATACGGGCCCTGCCTTTCTCATCGGCGGCATAGGGATAGGCTTTTTCGGGGATGCAAGGGCAGGGGTGCGCCTTTATATAATACAGATCATTTCCGCTATGCTTATGGGCATACTGCTTTCCTTTGGAAAGCCAAGACTTTTTTCCTCCAAAAAAGAAAAAATAGTGTTCTCGCCCGATATTTCCTCGGCGGTACGCTCATCGGTCAGTGCAGTTCTTACGGTGTGCGGCTTCGTGATATTTTTTAAGGTCCTTAACGGTGCGCTTGACTCCGTCCTTTCCGCTCTTAAACTAAAAAGGCTGTCGCCACTGCTTTTCGCCCTATGCGAGGTGACCTCGGGCAGTATGGCGGCGGCAGATACGGGCTCGTTGCCCCTCGCGGCCTTCGCGGTAGGCTGGAGCGGCGGGTGCGTACATGCGCAAAGCGCAGGCTTTATGATAAGCGAAGGACTAAAAATGAAAAAATATCTCTTATGCAAAGCCCTTCAGGGCACCCTTTGCGCCCTTATCTGCGTTTTTTGGCAAAATCTATAGAAAAAAAGAAAAACATAGTGTATAATAGTAACGTAATAACTATGGGAAGGTAACAGATGAAAAATACAGAACGCAAAGAGATTGCAAAGGTATGTGAATACTGCGAGCACGCCAAGGCCATCTGCGATGAGGAATATATGCTCTGCGAGATGAAGGGCCCCGTTGCCCACGGAAACACCTGCAAGAAGTTTTCCTACGACCCCTTAAAGCGTGCGCCTGTCCCGCCGAAAAGATTCGATATACCCACAAAAGAGGAACTGGAAATCTAAATGAACGGAAATAATAATCAAAAGCCAAGGATGACCCGCGAGGAGTACGAAAGGCTGAAGGCTCTGCGGGAAAACTCACGGAAGAGGAAACAGCGAAGGGATGCCGTCATATCCGTCGTGTGCTTAGTCAGCGTGGTACTCTCCATAGTGCTCACCCTGCGTCTGCTCTCCCCTGTTTTCGGCACGGAAAACTACCCCGATATAAAAGAGGCACAAAAAATGGACGTCCCCTCCAGACGCCCTGCCGACCTGAACGCCCCCACCGAGGGCGAAACGCCTAATGATACTAAGAGCAAGGTCAGCTTTATCGCCGCAGGGGACAACCTGATCCACGAAGCTGTCTACACCGACGCAAAGAACCGCGCGGGTGGCAACGGCTACAATTTCATCGATATGTACGACGGTGTCGCAGACATCATAAAGGGTGCTGACGTAGCCTACGTGAATCAGGAGACCATAAATGCAGGCGAGAGCTTCGGCATATCCGCCTACCCATACTTCAATACCCCTCAAGAGGCAGGGGATACACTCATCGACCTCGGCTTCAACGTGATAAACCTGGCCAGCAACCATATGCTGGACAAGGGCACTGCCGCCCTTGAAGCCAGCTTTGACTACTGGCAGAGCAAGGACGCTACGGTCATCGGAGCGTACACGGAAGAGGACTTTGACGATATCCGCGTGCAGGAGGTGAACGGCATCAAGATCGCCTGGATCTCCTTCGTTTACGGTATCAACGAGGGCAGGACCGTGGACGAGGGCTCGGATATAGTCATCCCCATTATCAATGAGAGCGACATCCGCCGCCAGACCGACCGCGCAAAGCGGGCAGGCGATATAGTCATCGCCTCCATGCACTGGGGAACGGACTCCTCCCTTAAGGTCACCGACAGCCAGAAGGAGTATGCCAAGGTGCTTGCCGACTGCGGCGTAGACGTTATCATCGGCACTCACTCACACACCCTGCAGCCCGTGGAATGGATAACCTCCTCCGACGGCAGCCACAAGACCCTCTGTTACTACTCTCTCGGAAACCTGATCTCCACCATGCATCAGTACTATAATATGGTGGGCGGTATCGCCTCCTTCGATATAGTGAAGGAGGGAGATAAGGTGACTGTCGAGAACCCCAAGGTGATCCCCACTATGTGTCACTATTCCTTTGACCGTGACGACCTTGAGATCTATACCCTCGAAAACTACAGCGAGACTCTGGCCCAGTCCCACGGCTCACAGCTAAAGGCGGCAGAATACGGCGACTTTGACTACGATACCTTAAAGAAGCTGGCTACCACCGCGGTAAGCAAAGAGTTTTTACCTAGCTTTTATAATTAACAACATAAAACCTCTCTATTACATAAAATGTATAGGGAGGTTTAATATTATGAACAGGTGTTACGTGGGACTAAAGTCCCAGACGTTTGCAAGAGGCGCGCACAGGGCGCTCTCGGAGAACGCGATACCTTCAGAGGTCGTCAAAAAGGATCCTACAGCGGGCGCAGGCTGCGCCTGGGCGGTGCTCATCCCCTGTGAGCACCGGGAGAACGCAAAGCGCATCTTAGAGCGCAGAGGAGTGCCTTACCTTAAGGTGGCAGAGTGGCGATGAGACTGACTTATCTCGATAACGCCGCCACCACATTTCCCAAGCCGCCTGGGGTGAGCTATGCGGTAAAAAATTGTATGGACACATACTGCGGTAACCCGGGAAGGGGTGCTCATCCCCTATCCGAGAAAAGCGGCGCCGCAGTATTCTCGGTGAGAGAAAAAATAGCGGATATGATGGGCGGCAAGGCGGAAAACGTGGTTTTCACCGTAAACGCCACCCACGCCGTCAATATTGCACTTAAGAGCCTGATACGAGGCGGTCATATCATAATCTCCAATATGGAGCACAACGCGGTGGTTCGCCCTGTAATGGCAATGGGGCTTCCCTTCAGCATCTATAATGCTCTGCAGAGGGCGGAGGATATACCGGAGCAGATAGAGAGCCTCATCCGTCCCGATACAGTGGCGGTGGTAAGTACCGCCGCATCCAACATCTGCCCCTGCACCCTGCCGATAAAGGAGATAGGAGAGCTGTGCAGGCGGCGAGGACTGCTGTTCATCCTGGATGCCAGCCAGTACGCGGGCTATCATCCGGTAAAAGCGGACGAGTGGGGTATCTCCGCTCTGTGTGCCCCCGGCCACAAGGGTCTTTATGGCCCTCAAGGAAGCGGCTTCGTCCTATTCTCGGAGGAAGGTGCAAAACTCGCTTCAAGCGGGCGCACACTTATTGAGGGCGGTAACGGAGTAAACTCAAGAGAGCCTTATATGCCCGATTTTTTGCCCGAGAGATACGAGGCGGGCACGGTAAACGTACCTGCTATCGTGGGACTTGGCGAAGGGCTTGATTTTGTGAGAAAAAACGGAGAGGAAGCCCTCTTCCTCCGGGAAAGTGCCCTTTACGAAGAGACGAAAAAGCTACTGCTCACCGTAGGCGGGCTCACACTGTACGCTCCCTACTTTAGGCGAGGCAATATCCTGCTTTTTAATATAAAGGGTAAAAGCTCCGAGCAGGTGGCAAGGGAGCTCTCGGAAAGGAACATCTGCGTTCGCGCAGGCCTTCACTGCGCACCCCTTGCGCACAATACCCTGTGCACCCCGGAGCACGGAGCGGTGAGGGTGAGCCTTGGCGCATTCAACACCCGCGA
>JAZQCR010000099.1:0-2775 GCA_045546375.1 Eubacteriales bacterium
GAACTCTGGACACGCGGTTTTGGAGACCGCTGCTCTACCAACTGAGCTATACCCCTATGTGGTTTACCAAGAGATTATACCATAACGGAAAGGAAAAATCAATACATATTTCAAAATAATTTCAAGGGAAAATATCATATAATTTATTGACTTTCAGAGAAAAATGAATATAATAACATATGAACAGATATTCATATGTTGGTTTGGATAAGTGAGGTGGTAATATGGAGAACGAGGTTTGCGAATTTCTGCACGTTCACGAGGAGCTGGTGGAGAAGGTAAGGGGGGAGATGCCCGATCTTGAGGAGCTTATGACCCTTGCCGACCTTTTCAAGGTCTTTGGCGACACTACCCGCGTGCGCATACTGTATCTGCTCTTTGAGAGCGAGCTATGCGTGTGCGATATATCAACCCTTTTGGGGATGAATCAGTCCGCCATATCACATCAGCTTCGGGTATTAAAGCAGGCCAAGCTTGTGAAGGCCAGAAGAGAGGGCAAAACGGTCTTTTACTCACTTGCCGACCAGCACGTGAGAACTATTATAGGAAACGGAATGGAGCACGTAAAAGAATGAAGAAGGTATTTAAACTAAGCGAAGTAGACTGCGCAAACTGCGCGGCGAAAATGCAGGCAGAGATAGAGAAGCTGCCTGGGGTCAATATGGCATCGGTAAACTTCCTTTTGCAGAAGCTGACTATAGATGCAGATGAAGAGCGCCTCGAAGAGATACTTGACGAGGCGGCGAAGATCTGTCGCAAGATCGAGCCCGACTGCGAGATAATAAGATGAAATTAGCAAGAAAGCAAAAACGGGAGCTTGCCGAGATCATCGTCGGTGCCGCCATGTACATCGGTGCGGTGGCGACGACAGCTTTTTTAGAGCTTGGCGGGTGGTCGTTTTTGCTCTTTTTGCCCTCATACCTTGTCCTGGGCTTTCCCATTATAAAGAAAGCGGCGAAGAATCTCACCCACGGCAATATGCTCGATGAGAATTTCCTTATGAGCATAGCCTCGGTAGGCGCGTTTATCCTGGGCGAATGCTCGGAGGGCGTGGCGGTCATGCTCTTTGACCGAGTGGGTGAATTTTTTGAGGATTACGCGGTGCGCCGCTCCAGAGGCAATATAGCGGAGCTGATGAGCCTTTGCCCCGAGTATGCGAATATCATCCGTGACGGTGAGCTTGTCACCGTTGACCCCGCCGAGGTGTCGGTGGGAGATACCGTGGCGGTGCTACCCGGTGAGCGTGTGCCCCTTGACGGAGTGATACTGTCGGGGGAAAGCTCCTTTGACACTGCCGCCCTGACAGGCGAGAGCGTTCCTACCGACGTAGGCGTAGGTGATAAGGCAGTAAGCGGATTTATCAACCTTAGCGGTAAGTTAGAGATAAGGGTAGAGAAGGCGTATGAGGACTCCACCGTAGCCAAGGTGCTTGCCCTTATCGAGGATGCCACCGAGAAGAAATCGAGAAGCGAGAATTTCATCACCCGCTTTGCACGTGTGTATACTCCCATCGTGGTGGGGTGCGCCGCCTCTCTTGCGGTGATACCCTCGGTGCTTCATCTGATAATGCCGAGCATCATCACGGCGGGTGCGGAGGTGTGGGTCTACCGTGCGCTTCTTTTCCTCGTCGTATCCTGCCCCTGCGCTCTTGTTATCAGCGTTCCTATGTCATTCTTTGGCGGCATAGGCGGCGCATCCCAAAAAGGCGTGCTTATCAAGGGCTCTAACTATATCGAGATGCTTTCAAAAGCCGATACCTTCGTCTTTGATAAGACGGGCACCCTAACCCACGGTACCTTCACCGTGACAGATGTCAGCCCTGTGGGTGTCAGCGAAAAGGGACTGGTACATCTGGCGGCGTCTGCAGAGAGTTTTTCCACACATCCTATCGCCCGTGCCCTATGCGCTCACGCAGACGACGTGATCGCTCCGAGTGAGGTCACCGAGCTTGCGGGCAGAGGTGTGCGCGCTCTGATTGATGGCAAGACCGTCCTTGTGGGCAACGGCAAGCTCATGGAGGAGAACTCCGTAGAGTATACCCCTGCCAAGGCAGGTAAGACCGCGGTATACGTGGCATCAGAGGGTGTATACGTAGGCAGTATCAGCCTCGGTGATAAGATAAAGGATGAAGCAAAGAGCGCCGTTACTGCACTTAACCGCACGGGTAAGACTGTAATGCTCACGGGCGACGTGCAGGCAGTGGCCGATGCCGTGGCAAAGGATATAGGCATTAAGGAATATTACTGCGGACTTTTGCCCCACGAGAAGGTAGAGCATTTAGAAAAACTGCAGAAGGACGGCACATGCGTCTTCTGCGGTGACGGAATAAACGACGCTCCCTCTCTTGCCCTTGCTCATGTGGGCGTCGCCATGGGCGGCGTAGGCTCTGACGCGGCCATCGAGGCGGCTGACGTAGTCATAATGGACGATAACCCCGAGAAGCTGGTGACGGCACGCAGTATCAGTCGCAAGACTATGGGCATAGTGCGGCAGAATATCGTATTTTCCCTTGTTATAAAGATAGGATTTATGCTCCTTGGCGCACTTGGCCTTGCCTCTATGTGGGGCGCGGTCTTCGCCGACGTTGGCGTGCTGATCTTAGCCGTCGCCAACTCCATGCGTGCGGGGAGAGTATAGATAGCCCTTGTACCTTTAGCGTTTTTATGATACAATATAGCTGCTACTAAAATTAAGGAGACTGAAAATGAAAACAGTAAACGACATTTTAGCGATAATCAAAGAAAACGACATAAAGATGGTGGACTTCAAGATGGT
>JAZQCR010000100.1:0-3075 GCA_045546375.1 Eubacteriales bacterium
GGTTGCTCCTGCAAGACCAAGTACGGTAATAAGAGAATATGTAAGGACGGGCCCGTGCTCGTAAGGGAGGAGATAATATGGTAAACACTAAGGTCACTTTAAGCGGACTTACTCTTGATAATCCTATTATCCCTGCCAGCGGCACCTTCGGCTTCGGCTATGAGTTCGCAGAGCTTTACGATATAAATATCCTCGGCAGCTTCTCCTTTAAGGGAACTACTCTGGAGCCCCGCTTCGGTAATCCTACACCCCGTATCGCAGAGTGCGAGATGGGTATGATAAACTCTGTAGGTCTGCAGAATCCCGGCGTTGAGAAGGTCATATCCGAGGAGCTTCCCAAACTGAAGGCGTGCTTTAATAAGCCTGTTATTGCCAACGTCAGCGGCTTTGCTATTGACGAGTACGTGAAGTGCTGTTCGCTCCTTGATAAAGAGGAGCAGATAGGACTTTTCGAGGTAAATATCAGTTGTCCCAACGTCCACGGAGGCGGAATGTCCTTTGGTACCTCTCCCGAGAGTGCCGCGGCCGTTACCCGCGCCGTTAAGGAGGTCACTACAAAGCCCGTATATATCAAGCTTTCTCCCAACGTAACCGATATAGTCTCTATCGCCAAAGCCTGCGAGGAGGCAGGGGCTGACGGTCTTTCCCTTATCAATACCCTTATGGGTATGCGCATCGACTTAAAGCGCAGAAAGCCTGTGGTTGCCAACAAGATGGGCGGCTTTTCCGGCCCCGCCATCTTCCCGGTAGCACTTCGTATGGTGTACCAGGTGTACGATGCCGTAAAGATACCCATAATCGGTATGGGCGGCGTTTCAAGCGCACGTGACGTTATCGAGATGATGCTGGCAGGTGCTACCGCAGTGCAGGTTGGCGCCGCTAACCTTGTGGACCCTTGGGCGTGTGAGAAGATAATCAACGATCTTCCCGCGGTCATGGCTGAGTATGGAATCAATAATTTAAGTGATATTATAGGAGGTGCCCACTAATGGGAAAGGATGTGATCATTGCCTGCGACTTCCCGTCGGCAGAGAAGTGTCTTGCGTTTCTCGATCTCTTTAAGGAGGAGAAGCCTTACGTTAAAATAGGTATGGAGCTGTTCTACGGAGCAGGCCCCGATATAGTCCGCCAGATAAAGGCGCGCGGACATAAGATATTCTTGGATCTGAAGCTTCACGATATTCCCAATACCGTTAAGAGCGCTATGGCGGTGCTTCGTGACCTGGACGTAGATATGTGTAATCTTCACGCATCGGGCACTAAGGCTATGATGGAGGCGGCCCTCGAGGGACTTACCCGTCCCGACGGCACAAGACCTCTGCTCATCGCAGTTACTCAGCTCACCTCTACCGATGAAGAGAGAATGAGAAAGGATCTGCTCATCGAGCATCCTATCGACGAAGTGGTAATGCACTATGCAAAGAATGCTATGGAGTCCGGCCTTGACGGAGTTGTTTGCTCTCCCCTTGAGGCGGGCAAGGTACACGAGGTGTGCGGCGCGTCCTTTATGACCGTCACTCCCGGTGTTCGCTTTGCTGACGGCGATATGGGCGACCAGAAGAGGGTTATGACCCCTGCGGCGGCAAAGGAGATAGGCAGCGAGTACATCGTAGTAGGCAGACCCGTCACCAAGGCAGAGGATCCCGTGGCGGCATACCGCAGATGTCTGAATGAGTTCGTTGGATAAGCCGAGTGGAGCCGAATTCGCGACGCTTTTCGCGGAAAAAGTTCGGCACATTAGGTATTATCGGGCTTGACTTACAGTAGTAAGCCTACGCCCTCTGCCCCCTAAATTGCTCGTACTTTTTCTCGCGAAAAGTGCTTGCAGTTTAAACGGAACAAATTATCGTTGTACCTTCGTCGGGTCGCGAAGGTCATATAAACATATTCCCGAGCGGCACGGCGTGGGTTCGGCGGGAATTTGCCCGTTCAAACCGTCGTGGATTCGACTCCCCTCGGCTTAGGAGATAAGATGGAAGCATATAAGAGAGAATTTATTGAGTTTTTAAGAGATGCAGGCGTACTTAAGTTCGGTGACTTCACCGCAAAAAGCGGCAGAAAGATCCCTTACTTCATCAACGCAGGCGACATCAAGACAGGCGAGCAGATCGCAAAGTTAGGCGAATTCTACGCTAAGAGCTACCTTGAAAAGGTAGGGAATAAGAGGACCGTGCTTTACGGCCCTGCATATAAGGGTATCTCCATCGCCGTTTCCTCCTCTATCGCTCTTGCGAAGCAGGGTCTCGACGTGCCCTTCTTCTTCAACCGTAAGGAGGTAAAGGATCACGGAGAGGGCGGCCTTTTCGTAGGCTACGTGCCTAAGGAGGGTGAAGAGGTGGTCATCGTTGAGGACGTTATCACCGCAGGTACTGCTATCCGTGAGAGTATGGCAAATCTTTCTTCCCTCGAGGGGGTTAAGGTTGCCGCTACCTTCGTTATGGTAGACCGTAAGGAAAAGGGACAGACAGAACTGTCCGCTATGGCTGAGGTAGAGCGCGAGTTTGGCTTCCCTGTATATTCGGTAGTTGACGTATATGACATCATCGAGTATCTGGAGGAGGACGAGGCAAACCGCGAGAACGTAGACCGCATCAAGGCTTACCTTGCCATTAACGGAGCAAAGCAATGAGAAGTCTAATAGACATTTTAGACCTCACCACCGCAGAGATAGACGAGCTTATCGAGGTGGCGCAGGATATCATCGCCAACCCCGATAAGTACGCAGAGGTATGTAAGAGAAAGAAGTTAGCTACCCTCTTTTTTGAGCCCTCTACCCGTACACGCCTCAGCTTTGAGGCGGCTATGTATGAGCTGGGCGGAAACGTCCTTGGCTTCTCCGAGGCAAACAGCTCCTCTGCGGCAAAGGGCGAGAGCGTGTCGGATACCGTACGTACAGTATCAGGCTATGCAGACATTATCGCTATGCGCCATCCCAAGGAGGGCGCACCCCTTGTGGCATCCATGAAGAGCGAGGTGCCCATCATCAATGCAGGCGACGGCGGACATAACCATCCTACCCAAACCCTGACCGACCTGCTCACCATCAAGCGTGAGTTTGGACGCTTCGACGGTCTC
>JAZQCR010000101.1:0-7160 GCA_045546375.1 Eubacteriales bacterium
GCCCTGACGTGCACGGCCGGTACCCTTCTGTCTCCAAGGCTTCTTACCGCCGCCGGAGACCTCGGAACGGGTCTTGGTGGACTGGGTGCCCTGTCTCTGGTTCAGTAAGTATGCTCTTACTGCTGCGTGGAGGACTGCTGCATTCACGCTAACGGCGAATACCTCGTCAGCAAGCTCGATGGAGCCTACTTCCTTGCCCGCCATATCAACTACTTTCATATTAGGCATTGTGTGATCCTCCTTCCTTATGCTTTAACCGTGTCGCGGATGAAGACGATACCGCCGCGTGCGCCGGGAACGGCACCCTTGATGGCGATGATGTTCTTCTCTGCGTCGATCTTAGCTACTACCAGGTTCTGTACGGTAACCTGCTCGTTACCCCACTGACCTGCCATCTTCTTGTTCTTAAAGATTCTCGCAGGGTCGATAACACCCATGGAACCGGACTGACGGTGGATGGGACCGATACCGTGAGTAGCTCCTACCATGGAGAGGTTCCAGCGCTTGATAGCACCGGTGTAACCGTGACCCTTTGTGATACCTGTTACGTCAACCTTGTCGCCTGCAGCGAAGATGTCTGCGGTGATGGTGTCACCAAGGTTGTATGCGGAGATGTCATCGAGACGAAACTCCTTTAAGTGCTTCTTAGGCAGTACGTTTGCCTTCTTGAAGTGACCTGCCTCGGGCTTGGTAACGTGCTTGTCCTTCTTATCCATGAAGCCAAGCTGAACAGCCTCGTAGCCGTCGGTCTCCTTAGTCTTGATCTGGCATACTGAGCACGGACCCGCCTCGATGACGGTTACCGGGATCACGTTTCCGACTTCGTCGAAAATCTGGGTCATGCCGATCTTCTTACCGATAATACCCTTTTTCATTTTGTAGAATTCCTCCTGTTTTAGTTATTGGTTGCAGACCGGTCGTCGGGTTATACGCCGCTTCCTGCAACATGACTTAAAACCTCGCGTGCGTTAATAAAGAGGTTGGCTCTGTGTGAGATCAGAGCTTAACGTCGATCTCAACGCCGGCGGGGAGCTCAAGACTCATGATAGCTTCGATAGCATCCTTCGAAGGCTTCACGATGTCTATAAGACGCTTGTGAGTACGCATCTCAAACTGCTCACGGCTGTCCTTGTACTTGTGGACCGCACGGAGAATGGTTACGATCTCGCGCTCGGTGGGAAGCGGGATGGGACCGGATACCGCCGCGTTAAAACGCTTAGCAGTCTCGACGATCTTCTCGGACGCTGCGTCAACGAGAGTGTGGTCGTAGCTCTTCAGTCTGATTCTTACATTCTGCTTTGCTGCCATTTTGATTTTCCTCCTAAATAAAAGTTAATGAATCCTGCCGACATGCAGGATCCCCTCTACTAAGGCGACAAGTTCTTACCACGCCGCCGGGCGTTTCTTCCACACCCGAAAGTAAACGGAACTTGTACCCTTGTACAAATCCCGCAGCGGGCGGTGCGTCAACGCAGACTACGTTCAGCCACCGTACGCTTGTCGTGATCCGAGATACTTGCCTTCGCCCGTTAGACGGACATACTCCACGGAAGTTACCGGCGTGTCTGCGCCGCAATCTCCCGCTTCATCGCACATCAAGCCTGGATATTGTAACACATCCTTTATATTAATGCAATAGCTTTGGAAAAAATATTTCAAATTTACAATTTATTAACATTTGTCGATTTATGACGAACGATTTTTGGCAAGAATTGTCAGAAAATCATTGACTGACGGCACATTTTGTGGTATTATATCGGTAAAGATACTATATGGAGGGATTTTGAAATGAAAACTACAGGTATTTTAAAGCGTTTTGACGAGCTCGGCCGCGTCGTCATCCCCAAAAAGATCGCGAAGGGGCTTGGTATCACAGCGGG
The DNA here is from genome assembly GCA_045546375.1 of Eubacteriales bacterium. GTDB lineage: Bacteria > Bacillota > Clostridia > Oscillospirales > CAG-272 > CAKSEI01. The sequence goes on from JAZQCR010000101.1 coordinate 1,881, forward strand.
AGACGAACTGGAGGTATTTGTTGACGCAGATAAGATCATCCTGCGCAAGTATCAGACGTCCTGCATCTTCTGCGGAGCGGAGGAGCACATAAAGGAGCATAAGGGCAAGCCCGTATGCGAGGACTGCATAGCTGAAATGCAGAGATTATAATATATATTATGTATTGAAGGAAAACACCTGCGGGTGTTTTTCTTTTTTACAATATTTATACTGAATAACAAAAGGCGGGTGAGTCCACAATAATAACAAACATTACAAAAGGATGGTATCACCATGAAAACCGAAGCAAAGAAGAATCTGCTGGCGGCTTCCCTTTACATCGCCTTAGCAGTAATGATAGTGACCGTCGTGGCGGTGACAGTTATCTCCGTTGCGAAGAAGGCAAAGGATATTATGCCCTCGAAAGAGGAAAGCTCACAGACCGCCGACAAGGAAAGCGAGCCTTTGACCCGCCCCACAGCTCCCACCGAGCCAACAGAAGAGCAAAAGCCTTCCGTCGCGCCTTCCGAGGACAAGAATACCCTCACGCCTCCCGAGAGTGACGGCAGCCACGCGGTGGACGAGCCCGTGGGGGACAAGATGCCCGACAGCTTCAGCGTGCCCGCCAACGGATATATCAGCAAGGGCTACGAGGGTGACCTGCCCGTGTGGAGCGTCACCATGGAGGACTACCGCATCCACGACGGCATCGACGTGCTCTGCGACAGCGACACAGAGGTATACGCCTGCGCAGACGGAACGGTTGAGAGCGTATATGAGGATCCCCTTATGGGATATGCCGTCACCGTGTACCACGGAGGCGGACTGCGCTCCACCTATATGGGGCTCACGGGTGAATACCCAAGCGGCATCGCTCCCGGAGTCAAGGTGGTAGAGGGACAAGTGTTAGCATGGGCAGGCGACACGGCGCTTATCGAGTGCGCAGAGCCAAAGCACCTTCACTTCGTTATGACCCTGGACGAGGAGACGGTGGACCCGCAGGACTATATCGCCTTTGAGAGCGCGACTATGAACGAATACGAATAATATCCGCTTTGCGGATGCGATATATCGCCTACGGCGATGCGATATACCTTTGGCGCGATATATCCCTTACGGGATGCGATATGTGCCTGCGGCACGAGAAAACGACAGAGCTGCTACCGCATCTCTGTCGTAAATATTTCTTCCCCTTTATAAAAGTTTTTGGAAGGGGTGCGGGGAAACCTTTTTACAAAAAGGGTTCCCCGCATAATTATTTTTATTAACCTCTTAAAACCACGCCAAGCTCGCGCTCTAAAAGAGTGCGTATCTTGGTAGCGATCTTGTTGGCCTCGTCATCGGTAAGGGTGCGGTCGGCGGCGCGCATGCTCACGCTGAAGGCAACGCTCTTCTTGCCCTCTCCGATCTTCTCGCCGCGGTAGACGTCAAAGAGCTTGATGCTCTCAACGCTCTTGCCGCCTGCACGCTTCATTACCTCTTCGATGGTGCCTACCTCAAGGGCGTCCTCACATACGAAAGCAAAGTCACGGGTAAGAGCCGGGAACTTGGGCAGAGGAGCGAAATGCTTCTCAAAGTCTGCCACAACCATAATAGCCTCAAGGTCAAGCTCCGCTACGTAGACCTCGGTGTCAAAGCCGTAGTTCTCTGCAGTGAGAGGATGGATCTGACCGAAGGTGCCTATCACCTGCTCCCCTGCCATAAGGGTAGCGCATCTGCCGGGATGGAAGGTGGGCTCGGTGGTGCAGGCAACGTACTTGGCATCCTTAATGCCCGCGCTCTCGCAGATAGCCTCCATAATGCCCTTCATACGGTAGAAGTCGCCCTCTCCGTAGAAGCCGAGAGTGATGCGATAGGGCTCCTCCGGCAGAGTGTCAGCGCCCGTGGGGATATATACCTTCGCTATCTCAAAGAGACCTGTGGCCTCGCCGTGATAGTTTGCATTACGTGCAAGACAGTCAAGGATGGAGGGCAGGATGGTGGTACGCATGACCGAGGTGTCCTCACCCAGAGGATTGGAGATCACAACGCTCTTACGGCGCACGTCATCCTCGGGCAGACGTATCTTGTCATAATTCTTGCCGCTCATAAAGGAGAAGGTGCAGCTCTCGTAAAGACCGTGAGCGGTCAGCAGCTCAACTAAAGCTCTTCTGTACTTCTGGGAAGGAGTGAGCACACCGGGCTTTACCTTACCCTTGAAGGGCGTTGCCTCGATCTTATTGTAGCCGTAGATACGGATGACCTCCTCTGCGATGTCGTTCATACAGCGAACGTCGTCACGGAAGGAAGGAACGAGGATGTCCTCACCGTCGAAGGTGAAGTCAAGGCTGCAAAGAACCTCTCTCATATATTCTTCGGAAAGCTCTACACCAAGGAAGCGGTTGATGCGCTCTACCTCAAGCTTAACGCGGGCGGTCTGTTTCTTCACGGGATAAACGTCAATAATGCCGTCTACCACCTCACCTGCGCCGAGAAGCTCAACTAACTCGCAGGCACGCTCAAGAGCGCCCATTGTGTTCTCGCAGTCAAGGCCCTTCTCGAAGCGGCCGCTACTCTCGGTACGCATACCAAGGGCGCGGGAGGTAACGCGAACGGAAGCGCCGTCAAAGCAAGCGCTCTCAAAGACTACCATAGCGGTATTGTCCTTTATCTCCGAGTTAGCGCCGCCCATAACGCCTGCAAGGGCAACGGGCTTCTCGCTGTCGCGGATGGTGAGCATACCTGCTTTCAGGGTGTGAGGGATGTCGTCAAGGCTCATAAATTCCTCGCCCTCTTCAGCCTCTGCTACGGTTATCTTACTGCCCGCAAGGCACGCATAGTCAAAGGCGTGCATAGGCTGACCGTACTCAAGCATAACGTAGTTGGTAATGTCAACGATGTTGTTGATAGGACGTACGCCCGAAGCAAAGAGGCGCATTCTGAGCCACAAGGGGGAAGGTGCGATCTTCACGTTCTTAACAACGCGGGCGGTGTAGCGGGAGCACAGAGGGCTCTCGATAGCTACGTCCAGATACTTTGCTATGTCGTCTCCCGAGCCTTTAACCACGGGGGTGTGGTACTTGACCTCCTTGCCGAAGGAAGCGCCGCTCTCGCGGGCAAGTCCGATAACCGAAAGGCAGTCGGGGCGGTTAGGAGTGATCTCAAACTCTACTACGTCGGTGCGCAGACCCAGATACTCGCAGATGTCAGCGCCGAGAGGATAATCGAGATCGCCTAAAACTTCATTTAATAATAAGATACCCTCGGGGTCGGCACCGGGCATCTCGTGCTCGGTGAGGCCCAGCTCCGCGAAGGAGCACATCATTCCGTAGGAGTCAACGCCGCGGAACTTGGTGGCCTTTATCTTCATGCCGTCAGGCAGGGTCGCACCGTCAAGGCAGGCGGGGACTACCGCGCCCTCGTACACGTTCTGCGCGCTGGTGACTATCTGCACGGGTGCATCCTTGCCTACCTCTATCTGACAGATAGAGAGGCGGTCAGCATCGGGGTGCTTATCCTTCTTTACTATCTTACCGATGACGATGCCGGAAATGCCGTGGGAAAGGCTCTCGAAGCCCTCTACCTTGCTTCCGGTGTCGGTCATACGGTCGCAATACTCTTTTGTTCCTATGTCGGAGGTGTCAACGAATTCCGACAGCCATTCTCTTGATAAATTCATCGCTCTTCCTCCTTAAAACTGTCCTAAGAATCTCTTGTCGTTTTCGTACAGAAGACGAATATCGTCAATACCGTACTTGGTCATGGTAACTCTCTCGATACCGAGGCCGAATGCAAAGCCCGAATACTTCTCGGGGTCGATGTCACATCCGCGAAGTACGTTGGGGTGAACCATACCTGCACCTAAGATCTCTATCCAGCCCTCGCCTTTACAAAGACGGCAACCCTTGCCGCCGCAGACGAAGCAGGATACGTCAACCTCCGCCGAAGGCTCGGTGAAGGGGAAATGGTGAGGACGGAAACGGATCTTGGTCTTCTCACCGAACATATGCTTGGCAAAGGTCTCAAGCATTCCCTTAAGATCGCCCATAGTGATGCCCTCGTCCACTACCAGACCCTCCATCTGATGGAATACGGGGGAGTGGGTGGAGTCCAGCGTGTCAGAGCGGTATACTCTACCGGGAGAGATAACGCGGATGGGGGGACGCTGCTTCTCCATGGTACGAACCTGCACGGGGCTGGTCTGGGAACGGAGCAGGATACGGTCGGTGATATAGAAGGTATCCTGAGTGTCACGGGCGGGATGGTTCTCGGGGATATTGAGTGCTTGGAAATTATAGTAGTCAAGCTCTACCTCGGGACCCTCCGCAATGTCAAAGCCCATGCTGACGAAGATGTCGCTCATCTCCCTCTCTACCTGATAGAGAGGATGTGCGCCACCCATGGTGGAGCGAGTGCCGGGAACGGTCACGTCCAGCTTCTCACGCATAAGGCGTGCATCCAACTCACCTGCCTTCAGGGCAGTTCCCTTCTCGGTCATAGCGGCCTCGATGTCCGCGCGTACCTCGTTTGCAAGGGCGCCTACGATAGGACGCTCCTCGGGGGTCAGGGCGCCCATGCCGCGAAGCACTGCGGTGAGAGACCCCTTCTTACCGAGGACGGCTACACGCAGACTCTCAAGCTCATCCGCAGAAGTTGCGGCGGCTATGGCGGCGAGAGCCTCCTCTTTAATTTGATTTAACTTTTCTTTCATCGGAATTTCCTCCAAATTGATTACAATAAAAAACGTCGCCCTAAAAATAGGGCGACGGAAATCGCGGTACCACCTAAATTCACGCACTCTGTACAAACAGGTTATGCGCCTTGACGTTATAACGGTACGACCGCGCAGAGCTTTGACCCTGCGAGCTCCAAAGTGAAGGGCGCCGCTCCCACGCAAAGTGACTTTCAGCCCAGGTCACTCTCTCTTTGTACGTTTACGGTGCTTTGCCGTCTTTTTCACAGCTTTTCAAAATAAGCCGAGGGGAGTCGAACTCGCGGCGGTTTGGACGGGCAAATTCCCGCTGAACCTCCGCCGTGCCACTCGGCAATATGACTATATGACCTTCGCGACCCGACGAAGGTACAACGATAATTTGTCCCGTCTAAACTGCAAGCACTTTTCGCGAGAAAAAGAGCGAGCGATTTGGGGACGGAAGGCGCAGCCTTACTAACGTAAGCCAAGCCTCACAACACCAAGAGAGCCGTTCTTTTTCCGCGAAAGCCGTCGCGGGCTCGACTCCCCTCGGCTTTACTGATTTTATCACAAGAGTGTAGTTTTGTCAAGGGGATAAATGAAAACGCTCTCTTAAAAAGAAACGACA